>CAMVDI010000130.1 GCA_947166205.1 uncultured Clostridia bacterium | reverse complement strand
GGGCCAGCCCCGCGTTACGGATGTGATCCCGATGGGAATGGCGCGGGAGGAGCTGCTCGCGCTGGCCGCGTCCCTGGAGAAGAACAGCGAGCATCCCCTGGCCAGGGCCGTCGCCGCCGAGGCGGAAGGCCTGACGCTCCGGGAAGTCAGCGATTTTGAAGCCTTGCCCGGGCACGGGCTGCGCGCTTCCCTGGACGGGAAGGAGCTGATGGGCGGAAGCCTGAAGTATCTGGCTTCCAAAGGACTGGTCAGCGAATCCGAGGCGGAGAAGGCGAGAAACCTGGCGGATCAGGGGAAGACTCCGCTGATGTTCGCGCTGGACGGCCGGCTCTGCGGCATCATCGCCGTCGCGGACCCGATCCGGCAGGATTCCGCTCAGGCCATTCGCGAGCTGCGGAATATGGGTATTCAGACCGTGATGCTGACCGGCGACAACGAGCGGACCGCGAAAGCGATCAGCGGCCAGGCTGGCGTGGATCAGGTGATCGCGGGAGTGCTTCCGGAAGGGAAGGCGGACGTGATCCGCAGGCTCAGGGCCCTGGGAAAGACCGCCATGGTCGGTGACGGCATCAACGACGCCCCCGCGCTGACGGTGGCGGACAACGGGATTGCCATCGGCGCGGGAACGGACGTCGCCATCGACGCGGCGGACATCGTTGTGATGAAGAGCCGCCTGTCTGATGTGACCGCGGCGGTCCGGCTGAGCCGCGCCACCATCCGGAACATCCATCAGAATCTGTTCTGGGCGTTCTTCTACAACGCGGTCTGCATTCCGCTGGCCATGGGGCTGTACGGCACGGAAATGAAACCCATGTACGGGGCGGCGACCATGGCGCTGTCCAGCTTCTTCGTCTGCATGAACGCGCTGAGGCTGAATCTGATCGACCCGCATGACCCCCGGCATGACCGGAAAGGAAAGTCCGTATCCGCCGAGGAGCTGGCCGCGGCTGTCTCCGCGGAAGGGGACGGAGCGGCGCCGGCTGAGAGGGATGCGCGGGAGGATCGGGAGGCGGGGGAGACGCTGACCATCAGGAAGACGCTGAAGATCGAAGGAATGATGTGCGCGCACTGCGAAGCCCGCGTGAAAACGGCACTGGAGGCTGTTCCCGGCGTGGAGAGCGCCTCCGCAGACCACGAAGCAGGCAGGGCCGAAGTCATCCTGAGCAAGCCCGTCGCGGATGACGCGCTGCGCGCGGCTGTGGAGGCGGAGGATTATACGGTTACTGGACTGGAAAACGGCACCTGACAGCACAAAAGGACCGCTCCCCTGTGCCAATAACACAAAAGGACCGTCCCCCTGTGTTTTTTGAGAGGAGAGATATGAGAATGGCTGATTCCCGGGAGAAGACGATTGTCAGGACGAGCATTATCGGCATCATCGCCAATGCTTTTCTGGCGGGGTTCAAGGCGGTCATCGGGCTGATGACGAACTCCATCGCCATTGTACTGGACGCGGTCAACAACATTTCCGACGCGGGAAGCTCGCTGATCACGATCATCGGGACCAAGCTGGCCGGGCGGGAGCCGGACAAGAAGCATCCGTTCGGCTACGGGCGGATCGAATACCTGAGCGCCATGATCATCTCCGTGATCGTGCTGTACGCGGGCATCACCTCCTTTGTGGAATCCGTGAAGCAGATCATCCATCCGGAGACCCCGGACTACAGCACGGTTTCCCTGATCATCGTGGCCGTGGCCGTAGTGGTCAAGATCCTGCTGGGCAGATATGTGAAGGGGGTGGGCGTGAAGGTCCATTCGGACTCCCTGATCAACTCGGGAGAGGACGCCACACTGGACTCCATCATTTCGGCCTCCACCCTGGCGGCCGCGGCCATCGTCCTGATCTTTCACGTATCCCTGGAAGCCTGGCTGGGCGCGGTTATCTCCCTGGTGATCATCAAATCCGGCATCGGGATGCTGCAGGAAACGGTTTCCCGGATCCTCGGGGAACGGAACGACGCGGAGCTGGCCAGGGCCATCCGGGAGACGGTCATGAGCTTTCCGGAGGTTCAGGGAGCCTATGACCTGGTGCTGAACAATTACGGCCCGGACACCTGGAACGGTTCCATTCACATCGAGGTTCCGGATACTTTTTCCGCGGACCGGCTGGACCAGCTGATCCGGGAGATCACCGTGAAGGTGCTTACGGAGCATCACGTCATCCTGACGGCGGTCGGGGTGTACTCCGTGAACACGAAGGACGAGGAAGTCATCCGGATGAAGCGCCGGGTGGAGGAGATCGTGTTCTCCCACGAGCATGTCACGCAGATGCACGGCTTCTATCTTCTGAAGGAGCAGAAAGCCATGCGATTTGACATCGTCATCAGCTTTGACGCGAAAGACCGCAGAGCCGTTTACCGGGAGGCCGTGGCGGACGTACAGAAGGAGTTCCCGGATTATCAGCTGCAGGCGGCCATGGACACGGACTTCTCGGAAGAATAAGGATTTCCGGACGGGAAGGGTTGACACGGGCGGGCGGATCAACGGATGTACGAGAAAACAAGAATGCCCTCAAGGCCGGCAAATGACGGCTGAAACAAAGAACTGTCCGGTCACATCCTCCGCGGCTCTCCTTTCCGGAGAGCGGGGGCTGTGACCGGACAGTTTCTGTTATTGACCCGGCCGTTCCCGGGCAGTTCTTCTTTCGCCCGGGCCCGGCCGGCCGTATCCTGATCCGCGGGCTATCCCGGGCGGAACTATTTTCAACCAGGGCCCGGCCGGGAAACGCTTATTCGATATTCAGCACATCCGAGAAACCGGTGACATCGAAAACCTCGGATACGATTTCGTTCGGATGAAGGATCTTCATGCCGCCCTTCCGGCTCATGGCCTTGTGGGCGGAGAGCAGCACGCGCAGGCCGGCGGAAGAGATGTACTCCAGAGCGGCCACATCCATAACCAGGGATTCGGCTCCGTCCATGGACTGCTTCAGCTCCGCCTCCAGGTTGGGGGAGGTGGTGGTATCCAGCCGGCCTTCCAGGGTGACGACAAGTTCCGTACCGTTCATTTTTTTCGAGATATTCATGATCGCTTCTCCTTTCTGATTGACCGAGGGCCCATTATACCTTGTTCACTATCACTTCAATTTCAACGGCGTCACCGCGGATGCCGATCTTGACGCAGGAGGCGATCCGCCGAAGAATGGACTGCTCATATCCGTCCCACTTCGGATCGGAGCATTCAATCACATGATTCGCCAGATCGTCCAGCGCGTCCTCCGGGATTTCGGAGCTGAAATCCATCTGACTGGCTCTGAACCGGTCGAAGGTATCCCGGATATAACCGAGGAAGCTTCCCGCGTATTCGTTTTTCCCGGAGGAGGCGGTGGAAAGCAGAAGCTCACGTCTTTCCGCGTCCAGCTCCGTCTCCGTGGAGAGATGGAAGATACACTGTTTTTCGTCCGTCTCAATCCAGAAGGAAGCCTGCATATCTCCGGCCACGCAGGCCGCCAGGCTGAGCAATTCCTCCGCGCAGAGCTCCATCTGCAGCAAACCCTTGGGAGAAATCTCCTCATAGGCCGCGACCTTCCTGGTTTCTTTCATGGTTTTGTCAAAACCGTTTCCAAGATTATCAATCAGAACAACGTTGGACTTCATCCGTCCTTCCTCCTTCTTTCACGTATTCCCGTTACCCTGTATTATGCCAAAATGATGCCCGGCGTGTCAAGAAAAAACATGGCGCGATTCTCTTGACAAGGCGTCCGGATCGCGTATATCATATCAGAAAACCCGGCTGAAACATACAGCATACGGAGCAAAATCATGAGTTATTCGGGTACTGCCATACCGGCGATGATGATTCATGCAATCAGAATGTCAGCTTTTTCCCCGCGGCGGTTGAGCTTTCTCCACGGAGGACCTATAATATCCGCGTATTCTTCGGGGCCGGAAACAAGGGCGAAAAAATGCCGAATCAAGAAGGAGGATTGTATCATGAAGAAACTGATGGCAGTCATCACCGCGCTTTGCCTGTGCTGCGCCGCCTTCCCGGGGCTGGCCGACACGGAACCGCCGACCTGGGAGAGCATGCCCGGCGTCGTGATCGAGGATGAAAACACCACCGTGGACGAGGCCGCCTTCCAGGGCGATTGGGTTCTGGACGTGGCTTTTGCCGGGAAGGAGCTGATCGACCTGGATACGCTGACGGGCACCTACGGCATCGTGTTCTCCTGGTTCGAGATCGGGGACGGGAAACTGACCCGGGTGGTTCAGCAGGAAAACGGCGAGTTCGTTTCGGAGGACGCGGAATACGTCTTTGAGGCGGGCCAGCTGCAGTGCCTGGACGTCGAGGGCTACGACACCGTTGTGGAGCTGCTGGAGGACGGAAACACCGTGATGTCCGTGTTTGTGCCCCAGGAAGGGGACACGGTGCTCTGCGTCTCCCTGTTCCTGAGACACCCGGCGGAAATCTGATCCGGAAAGCCCCGGAGAGGGACCGGGGAATCCTTGCCCCGCGGTCCCGTCCCCATGTGAGAACCATCCCCCTGTGAATCAATCAACCCACGGATCCAACAAACGGAGGAGAGAACAATGAAGAAACTGATTGCAGTCATGGCGGCCCTGATTCTGATCTGCGCGGCGGGAACATCCCTGGCCGCGGGAAAGCTGATCCAGCCCCTGTATCCCACGATGGATCTCTATCATCTGGAGGACCGGTTTGTAACGACGGACATCGAGCTCGTCGAGGGAAGCACGAACAAGGCGGTCTTTACCCTGTATGACCGGGAGCGCTTCGCGGAAATGGCGATGCGAAACGCGGCTGTCGGCGATGTGATTGAGACCGGCGGGGAGCAGGTGACCATCGTCAGCATCGAGATGGACGGCCCCGACTACGTCTTCAACAAGGGAACCGACACGGAGATGCTCTTCTGCGACGCGTCGGACGGCAAGTTTGAGCATGTGGTGGAGAACGACATCGTGCCGGACATCAGGCTGGGCTCCTTTGAGATTGAGATTCTGGACTATTATCCCGTGCTGGACTGGATCGATCCCAAAACCGGAGAGATTCTGGAGCAGCCGGCCGTCCGCACCGGGGAGGATCTGCGGACGCTGCTGGCCGATCCCGAGGCGGTGGGGTTCAACACCCGGAATGTCCGCGTGCTGTACGACGCCTACGGCATGCCCCAGATGATCTGGAGATTCTACAGCCCCCTTCAGTAAAGATCAGCCCCTTTCCGGCGGGAGCGGCCCGCGCTTTCTCCGGGCCGCTCCCGCC
>CAMVDI010000129.1 GCA_947166205.1 uncultured Clostridia bacterium | reverse complement strand
GCCCTCCGGGTCCCCGAAGGCCTCGTGAACCGTGCCCGCGTTCACCCAGGTCGTTCCGGCGGTGACGGTTTCCCCCATGCCCAGCTTTTCGATCAGGGCCAGGGCCGCCGCGCAGTGGGCCATGGCTTCCGTTTCCTTCCCCTGCTTCCGGTAATAGCCCATCAGCTCGTTGTTCAGCATCAGAAGACCCCGGTCGTCCCCCTGGCTCCGGGCTTCCTCCACCCAGTATTTCAGGTGCCGCTCCGCACCGGGCCAGTCGTTCCGGTCCTCATACGCCCGCAGCTTCTCCAGCACCCGGTCCCGGGGAATCCCCTCCCCGCCGGGCTCGCCGCAGAGGGCGCAGGCGGGCTCCATATAGTCCTCCCTGTCAGGCATGGCGCAAGCTCCTTTCTCCGGCCCGTCTCCGGACGCCCGGCTCAGTCCTCATGCCCGGGGAAGACCCGCAGGCTCCTGGACAGGGGAATCAGCCGGCGCAGGGAGGCGATCATCTGCCCGTCGTCCCCGCCGGGAAGATCCGTCCGGCCCCATCCGTGGGTGAAGAGGGTATCGCCGGTAAACAGGCAGTCCCCGATCCGGTAGCAGACGCTGCCCGGGGTGTGTCCGGGCGTGTGGAGCACCTGGATCCGAAGCCCCGCCGGCGAAAGCTCCTGCCCCTCCCTCACGGTTTCCGCGGGGGCGGAGACCCGGAGGGGGCGTACCCAGATCCCGGCGCTGGCGTTCAGCTCCGGATCGGTGAGCAGGGGCAGGTCCAGCTCATGGATCAGAATCCGGGGGCAGACCTTCCGCAGCGCGTCCACGGCGCCGATATGGTCGAAATGCCCGTGGGTCAGCAGCACCGCGGCGGGCTTTTTGTCCCCCAGCGCCCGCAGGATCCGCTCCGGCTCGCCGCCGGGATCGATGATGACCCGGTCGTCCCGGTCTGCCCGGCCCACCAGATAGCAGCAGGCCTGGATCGGCCCCACGGTCAGGCACTGAACCTCCGGATGGCTCTCCGGGCCCTCCGGCGGGAATTTTTCCTTTTCAGTAATCATCCAGGAATGAATGCTCCTCTCCGTGCAGTTTGTATCCAAGCACCGTATCCAGATTGACGCACCGGGCCGCGTTGTACAGATGGGCCTCCACGTCCGGATTGGTCTCCCGCAGCCTGCGGATCAGCATTTTCGTTTCCATTCGCTTGGACCCGGAGCCCCCGTCCGGCCGGAGGGAGGAACAGGTTTCCGTGAAATGGCAGGCGCACTGCAGAAACTTCAGGTTCAGGTGGTTCTTCCAGGCGACGATCTCTTCCTCCCGGATCAGGGTCATGGGGCGGATCAGCTCCATCCCGGGAAAGTTTTTGCTGCGGATTTTGGGCATCATGGTCTGGAACTGGCCGCTCCAGAGAAGGCCCATCAGCACGGTCTCGATCACGTCGTCAAAATGATGCCCCAGGGCGATCTTGTTGCACCCCCGGAGCTGGGCCTGTCTGTACAGATGCCCCCGGCGCATCCTGGCGCACAGGTAGCAGGGGGATTTGGGAATCCCGTCCACCACGTCGAAGATATCCGTGGAAAAAAACTCCAGCGGAATCCCCAGGGAGGCGGCGTTCTCCTCGATCAGCCGCCGGTTCGCTTCGTTGTATCCGGGATCCATGCAAAGAAACACCAGCCCGAAGGGGAATTTCCTGTGCCGCTGCAGCTCCTGAAAGAGCTTGGCCATCAGCATGGAATCCTTTCCCCCGGAGATGCAGACCGCGACCCGGTCCCCCGGGGAAAGCAGCTCATAGGTGCGGATGGCTTTGGTGAAAGGGGTCATCAGATTCTCCCGGAAGCGGCGGTTCCGCCGGAGGGACTCCTCCGCCTCCGCCTGCCGGCTTCCGGCCTGAGGCTCCTCCGCCTCCCGGATCCGCTCTTCGGGCCCCGGCGCCGCCGCTTCCCGTACAGAATCGGTCTGTTCCTTCATGAAAAGCTCCCCCGCGGCGCCTGCTTTCGGATGCGGGGAATCCCCCGCGCCGCGGCATCATTGTATCGCCGATCCCGAGGGAGTGTCAAGGCGGGCGTCCCCCTCCGGCTCCAGCCTCGCGGTACGGATCAGGCTCCCGTCCTCCCCGGTCACCACCCGGATGCCGCATTCCCAGCGGCCGGCCGGTTTCCCGTCCACCCGGATCTCCGCTGTTTTCCCGTCGCTGCGCGCGGCGTAGCGGTGCCCGTAAAAAACCGCTTCATACTCATAGGGCTTTCCGCTGCCCAGGCTGAACCAGACCTCCCCCAGGTACGGCCGGATGCCCCACCGGTGGGCGATATATTCCAGGCAGGCCAGCATCGTGGGCCCGTAGGCGTCCTGAACCGGCTCCCCGCCGCCTTCCCTCACCGGCCGGTGGGTCTCGGCGTGAACCAGGGACGGGGCGCCGGTGAAGGGATCGTACTGCTGGGTAAACCGGCATCCGCTCCGGCTCACCGCCCGCAGCAGCTTTTCCCCCAGGACGGTCACCAGGGTGTCGTATCCGTATCTTTCCAGCGCCAGGATGGCCCGCTGCCAGGTCAGCCCCTCCGGCTGCCCGCTCCAGTTGTTCTCCGGCGCGTTGCGGAAGGCCGGGTCGTTCACCGCGACGCTGGGCAGGGGAAAGGGCGTCCAGAACTCCTCCGGGTTCAGCAGGTGCTCCCACACGAACCGGTCCGCCATTTCCCGGGACAGGCTGCCCCAGTACATGCAGCGCAGCGGGTTGTGGCAGAGGATGTCGATGGGTTTTCCCTGCCGGTCCCGGTCCAGCAGGGTGCCCCGCCCCTCGTCCCACAGGCGCTTTCGCAGGCTTTCCGCCGTCCGGGCGGCCTTCTTCTCCCACTCCGTCCCCGCCGGATCCCCCTGCATGCGGCAGATCCGGGCCACGGTCTCCCGGGCGGCATAGCTCCAGCTGGTCACATCCATGCTGGCCATGGGCACCACGCCGTATCCCTCCGGCGGCTCATCCGCCTCCCACCAGCAGGGCGCGTCCCCGTAGCGCAGCGCCAGGTCCTCCCCCGTGTCATAGACGCAGAAGGAGGACAGAACCCCGTCCCCGGTCAGGCCGCGGGTGCGCTGCAGGCAGGCGTCAAAGCGGATCAGGCAGTCCTTCAGCCAGGCCAGATACCCGCTGTCCCGGCCGGTCAGGTAATACAGATTCAGCGCGGGAAAGGGGAAGCAGAAGCCCTGATACTTGTTGAACTCCGGCACCGTCCGGCCCTCCGCCGCCCGGATGGAGCCCGGCAGCCGCCCGTCCTCCCGCTGGTGCCGCATGAACAGCGTGCAGTTGTTCAGCGCCGCCTC
The DNA here is from genome assembly GCA_947166205.1 of uncultured Clostridia bacterium. The sequence goes on along the minus strand of CAMVDI010000129.1, from coordinate 1,948 downwards.
CAGGCTGCGCAGGGCATACATCTCCCCGCCCATGGGCTGGGTCTCCAGCCAGATTTTCTCATAGCCGCCCCCTTCCACCAGCACGGTGTCCTCCCCGAAGCGCCGAAGATTCCGGCGGCATTTTTCTTCCGCCGCCTCATAGACGCGGCGGATTTCTTCATCTTCTGTGTGAAAGGATACGCTGGTTTCCGGCAGCATGCTTCTTCTCCCCGTTCTTCCGTTTTTCTCCGCTCCGCGGGCTGCCCCCATCTTATCATCATCCCCCGCCCTTTCACAGCCTCAAAAATTCAGCACATGCTTTCATGCCCCGGAAGCCCTTTAAAATCAAGGGTGTTCAAAATTTTCGCTTCTTCCCTTTCCGGGTTTTTTCGCCCATAATCGGGGCAGACGAGAGGTCGTCCGAACCGAACATAAATCCCGGATCCGTCCGGGAGCGAAGCCGGAGACAGAGGATTCCCGCCCCCGCCGGGGCGCCGGGGCCGGTTTCCGGGAGAGACTTTTCCGTAAGGAGGGTTTCCGATGAGTATCCCCGTTTCCCCGTCCCCCCGCCGCGGCAGCCTGAGCCGCCGGTTTTCCCTGGCCCTGCGCCGGGACTGGCAGCTGTGGATCCTTCTGCTCCCCTGCCTGGCCTTTTTCCTGGTCTTCTGCTACTTCCCCATGTACGGCGTCCAGATCGCCTTCCGGGACTACAAGGCCGCCTTCGGCATCACCGGCAGCAAGTGGGTGGGGCTGAAGTATTTTGAGAAGTTCTTTTCCAGCTACTACTGCGGCAGAATGTTCCTGAACACCTTCCTGCTGAACTTCTACGGCCTGATCTTCGGTTTCCCGATCCCGATCCTGCTGGCCATCATGCTCAACCAGCTGAACAGGAAGCGGTTCAAGGGTTTTGCCCAGACAGCCATCTATGTTCCCCACTTTATATCCACCGTCGTCCTGGCCGGAATGATTTATCTGTTCTTTTCTCCCACCAACGGGATCATCAACCACCTGATCACCGCCGCGGGAGGCAAGAGCATCTACTTCATCATGGAGCCCGGCTGGTTCCGGCCCCTGTTCATCGGATCGGAAATCTGGCAGAACGCCGGATGGAACACCATCCTGTATATCGCCACCCTGACCGGCATCGATCCCCAGCTGTATGAAGCCGCCACCATGGACGGGGCCACCCGCTGGCAGAAGATCCGGCATATCGACATCCCCCACCTGATCCCGATCGCGGTCATGATGCTGATCCTGAACTGCGGCTCCCTGCTTTCCTCCAACACGGACAAGGCGCTGCTGCTGCAGACCAGCGGAAACACCGCCACCTCGGACATCCTGGGCGTGTATGTGTACAACGTGGGCCTCGCCGCGTCCAAGGCCCAGTACTCCTACGCCTCCGCCATCGGGCTTTGCCTGAATCTGATCAACTTTGTCATCATCATGCTGGTCAACGGCATTTCCCGCAGGCTCAGCGATATCAGCCTGTTCTGAGAAAGGAGGAGCCTGAAAATGATGACCGCAGCCAGGCGCCGGAACCGGGTCCGGGAAACCGGAAAGGACCGGATCTTCAACGCCGTCAACCTCGTCTTCTGGATCATCGTCCTGTTTATCGTGCTTTATCCCCTGTGGCTGATCCTGATCGCTTCCGTATCCGATCCGGACGCGGTGCTCCAGGCCAGGGTCCTGATCTGGCCGGTGGATTTCTCCCTGATGGGCTATGAAGCGGTCTTCGAGTACAGGGAGCTCTGGGGCAGCTATCTGAACTCCGTCTTCTACACCGTGGCCGGCTCCGCCCTGAGCGTCATCGTGTCCCTGGCCGCCGCCTACTCCCTGTCCCGGAAATTCGCCGGCCGGAGGCTGGTCAACCTGGCCATCACCTTCACCATGTTCTTCTCCGGCGGCCTGATCCCCATCTTCCTGAACGTCCGGGATCTCGGCCTGTACAACACCCGGACCATCATGATCC
>CAMVDI010000128.1 GCA_947166205.1 uncultured Clostridia bacterium | reverse complement strand
GATCTGCTCTACAATGCCCTGGGGGTGAACGCGGAGCTCCTGATCGACCACGCCTGGGGCTGGGAGCCGGCGAGGATCTCCGATATTCAGGCCTACCGACCGGAAACCTCCAGCCTCTCCTCCGGGCAGGTGCTGTCCGAGCCCTATTCCGCGGCGGACGGGCGGCTGATCGTACAGGAGATGACCGAGCTGCTGGCGCTGGATCTGGTGCGCAAAAACCGGGTCATCCGCCAGCTGACGCTGACCGTGGGATACGACCGGGAAAGCCTCGTGGTGCTTTCGCCGGGGCCTTCCATACGGGAGACAGTCTACGGCGTCGCCAAAACCGGCCGGGTCTACCGGGGAACGGTGACGGCGGATCCCTACGGCCGTCCCCACCCGAAGCACGCCCACGGAACGGGCACGCTGGATCACTATACCTCCTCCGCCCGGGCGATCATGCCGGTGATGATGGAGCTGTACGACCGGATCGTGGATCCGGACCTTTTGATCCGGCGGCTGAACGTGACCGCCTGCAATCTGATTCCGGAGAGTGAAATCCCCGCCGAAGCGCCGCTGCAGCTGGATCTGTTCACGGATTATCAGGAGCTGGAGCGCAGAAAGGCGGAGCGGGATCTGGCCGAAAGAAAGGAAAAGAACCTCCAGCGGGCGGCGCTGGTCATGCAGGAAAAATTCGGGAAGAACGCGGTGCTCAGGGGGATGAATCTGGAGAAAAAAGGGACCACCGTTCTCCGGAATCAGCAGATCGGCGGTCACCGGGCCGGGGAGGAAGCCCCCCGCCGGAAAGCGAAAAAGGAGACGGAGGGAAAAGCGTGAAAAATTCTGTTCCGGAGCCGGATCCCCGGGTGGTCTACGGGGATATCATCGGCCTTCCCCATCACGTGTCGGATCGTTATCCTCCCATGTCCATGGCCCAGCGGGCCGCCCAGTTCGCCCCCTTCGCCGCCCTGACGGGATATGACGAAGTCATCGGGGAGGAGGCCCGGCAGGTGGACAGGAGGATTGAGCTGAGCGAGGAGGACCAGGAGATCCTGGACCGGGAGCTTCGCCGGCTCGGCGGGATGGCGGACCGGGGGGAGCGGCCCCGGGTCAGCGTCACCTTTTTCATTCCGGATCCGCTGAAGCCCGGCGGCCGGTATGAGACGGTGACGGAGCGGCTGAAAAAAATCGACACGGCCGGGAGGACCCTGCTGCTGGACCGGAAGGTCGGCCTTTCCCGCAGGGACATGGCTGTTCTGATTCCCGATATTCTGGAAATCCGGGAGGCGCCCCTCTGATTCCCCGGCCGCCGCCCAAAACCGCAAAATCCCGGCGCCGCTGACGCGGCCCGGGAATTTGTATTCTGCGGTTCTTCGCGTGACCCCCTCGGGGAAAGCGAAGACTCAGCCCTGCTTCTGCTTATGCTTGGGATTCTCACAGATGACCATCACACGGCCCTTCCGCTTGATGATCTTGCACTTTTCGCAGATAGGCTTCACAGACGGACGAACTTTCATGGACTTTTACCTCCTTCATGGAATAACGCGCTCTCCTTTCGGCGGAGAAAGGAAAACAGCTCAGTTTTTGCTGCGCCAGGTGATCCGCCCGCGGGTCAGATCATAGGGCGAAAGCTCAATCGTTACCTTATCCCCGGGATAAATCCGGATAAAGTTCATCCGCATTTTTCCGGAAATATGCGCCAGAATCTGGTGTCCGTTCTGAAGTTCCACCTGAAACATGGCGTTCGGCAGGGCTTCAATCACCTTGCCTTCCATTTCGATGACGTCGCTCTTGGACAAAAATCAGCCCTCCTCGCACAGCGAACGGTCCACCGGGAATCCGTTCTGTTCCAGCGCTCTTCTCAGATCGCTGTCCTGAACCGGTCCCCCTTCCGGGCGAACCGTTTTTAAGTTTATCACAATCGGTTTCGCGTGTAAATGCCTGACGTTCTTTTTTTTCGGGCGTTCCAGCCGATGGGTCAGCCCGTCGGCGATGAGGACCGTTCCGCCGTCCGCCCGGCCCAGGATCAGAAAGTATCTTCCCCGGTCCCGGCCCTGCAGGCTCCGGACGATCCTTCCCGGTTCGAAGGAAAGAGGTTCCTTCATGCGTTCGCCTCCTTGGGCGTATCCGCCAGATGGGAGACGCAGGGATATCCGCGCCCGTTCAGCGGCGTTTCCGTCCAGCTGAAGCCCGGCAGCGTCAGAATGTCCGGCAGCCCTTCCGCGTTGATGGCGATCGTATGCTCATAGTGGGAGCACAGCCGGTGGTCCCGGGTCCGCACGGTCCAGCCGTCCGGATCGTTGTCCAGATGCCAGTCTCCCTCAACGATCATGGGTTCAACGGCGATGGTCATTCCGGGCCTCAGCCGGAGGCCCCGTCCGGGTTCGCCGTAGTTGAACACGGAGGGATCCTCATGCATGGCCCGTCCGATGCCGTGGCCCGTATAGTCCCGGACCGGCTGATAGCCGTAGCTCCGGGCATGGGCGTCCACCGCGTGCCCCAGGTCTCCCAGCCGGTTCCCCGCGGCGCACTGCCGGATGCCTTCCCAGAAGCATTCCTCCGTGGCAATGATCAGCCTTTCCGCTTCCGGGCTGATCCGGCCCACGCCGACGGTGAAGGCGGAGTCCGCCTGCCATCCGTCCAGAACCAGCGTGCAGTCGACGGAGATGATATCCCCTTCCCGTAGAACGATTTTGTCGCTGGGAATGCCGTGAACCACAACATCATTGATGCTGGCGCAGATGGAGCATGGGTAGCCTTCATATCCTTTTTCCGAAGGAATGCCGCCGCCCCTGCGGATCAGCTGTTCCGCCATCACGTCCAGATCCGCAGTGGTCATCCCGGGGCGGATCGCCTCGCGCACCTGCTGCTCCACTTCCCAGAGCAGCTTTCCCGCGTCCCGCATCTTCTGAATCTGTGCCGGATTCTTCAGGCTGATCATGCTTTTGCACCCAGGGCGGTCAGGATGGCCTTCGTGGTGTTCTCCAGCCCCTGGGCGCCGTCGATGGTCTTCAGCAGGCCCTTCCCGCTGTAATAGCCGATCAGGGGAGCGGTCTGTTCGTGATATACCTTCAGCCGGGCCAGCACGGTCTCCGCCTTGTCGTCGTTCCGCTGGATCAGCTCCTCACCGCAGTTTGCGCAGCGGGTTTCGCCGTTCAGCATGCTCAGATGGTAGGTGGCGCCGCACTTGACGCAGACCCTGCGTCCGCTCAGCCGGTCCACCAGCACCTGATCCGCCACGTCCAGGTCAATGACGCAGTCGATGGTGGCGAAGGTGGCCAGGGCTTCCGCCTGGGGCAGCGTGCGGGGGAAGCCGTCCAGGATGTATCCGCCCTGACAGTCGTCCATCCGCAGGCGTTCCTTCACGATGTCGATGATAACTTCATCCGGCACCAGCTGGCCGGCATCGATATAGCTCTTCGCCTTCAGGCCCGTCTCCGTGCCTTCCTTCATGGCCCGGCGCAGGATATCGCCGGTGGAAATCTGGGGAATATTCAGCTCGCTGCAGATCTTCTGCGCCTGGGTGCCCTTCCCGGCTCCGGGAGGTCCGAGGAAAATGATATTCATCCTTCCGTTCCCCTTTCTTTTCGGAAATAACACAGGGGCGAGGCTGGCCCCCGCCCCTGTGAGGTGTGGTTGCTTACATAAACCCGACGTTGTCCATATCCATGTCGATGCCGCGGATGCTCATCTCACCCTGCAGGGTGCGGATGGTCTCCAGGGAGACGCTCACGGCGATCAGGATGGAGCTGGCCGCGAAGGGAACCTGGACGCCGGCCAGACGGAGCAGCAGTGTGGGAACCGCGCTCAGAACGGCCAGGAACAGGGCCGCGAACAGGTTCAGCCTGCTCACGATGTTCTGCAGATACTGGCGGATGTTCTTGCCCCGCTGTCCGGGGATCACCGCGCCCTGCTGCTGCAGCTGCTCAGCCTGCTGCTTGGGATCAAAGCTGATGCTGGAGTAGAAGAAGGTGAAGGCGATGATCAGCAGAGCGCTGATGATCATATACCAGACGGATCCGGTATACATGTGGCTCTGCCAGAAGCGGGTGAACCAGCCGTTGGCGTTCGGATCCACCAGCTGGGCAATCGTGCCGGGGAAAGCCAGGAAGCTGTAGGCGAAGATCAGGGGAAGCACGCCCACAGAGACCACTTTCAGGCTCATGTGGGTGCTCTGTCCGCCGTAAACCCGGCGGCCCTTCACCTGCTTCGCGATCTGCAGCGGAATCCTGCGTTCGCCCAGCTCGACGAAGGTCACGATGACGGTCATCAGCACGGTGGTCACGATGATCACCAGCAGATTCACCCATCCGGAAGTCGTTCCGCTGTTGGCGGCGGTGTTGAAGCCGCTGATGATTCCGTTGAACAGATTGGAGATGATACCGACGAAGATCAGCAGGCTGACGCCGTTTCCGATCCCCTTCTCCGTGATCCGCTCGCCGATCCACATGGCCAGGGCGGTGCCGCCCGCCATGCTGACGCCCACCAGGACGTAGTTCAGCCAGCCGGACTTGATGTAGCCCAGGCCGCGGACCAGTCCGATGGCCTGCAGGGCAGCCAGACCCACCGTCACGTAGCGGGTGATCCGGTTGATCTTCTGCCGGCCGTCCTCCTCCTTGGAGAGACGCTCCAGGGCGGGAATCGCGATGGTCAGCAGCTGCATGATAATACTGGCGTTGATGTAGGGTGTAATACCCATGGCCATCAGGGTCATCTGGCTGAAGTTGTTGCCGGTCATCATGTTGACCAGCTCCAGCAGCGGCAGATTGTTGGTCCCGCTGGAGTTCATGACCCGCACGGCGTCCACGCCGGGTGCGGGAATCACGCCCACCAGCCGGTACAGTACCAGCATCAGAAACGTGTAAATGATTTTCTTGCGGATCTCACCGATCTTCCACATCTTGCGGATGCTTTCAATCATGTCAGATCACCTCGGCTTTCCCGCCGACGGCCTCGATCTTTTCCTTCGCGCCGGCAGTGAACTTTGTCGCCTGCACGGTCAGCTTCTTGGTCAGATCGCCGCTTCCCAGAATCTTCACGCCGTCCAGGGTCTTTCTGATGATCCCGGCTTCCAGAAGCTTTTCCGCTGTCACGGTGTCGCCATCATTGAAGATTTCAAGCCGTTCCACGTTCACTTCGGCATATTCGGTTCCAAAGATGTTGTTGAAGCCGCGCTTCGGAATCCGGCGGTACAGAGGCATCTGGCCGCCCTCAAATCCGGGCCGCTTTCCGCCGCCGCTGCGGGCCTTGGCGCCCTTGTGGCCTTTACCGGAGGTCTTGCCCA
>CAMVDI010000127.1 GCA_947166205.1 uncultured Clostridia bacterium | reverse complement strand
TCGCGCCCCGGGGCAGGGCCGCCGGCGGCGCAGAACGGCGCCCCGGTTCCTCCCCCGGCGGAGCATCTGCGTCCCGGGCTTTCGGGCGGCCGGCGGGAATCGTCCCGGGCTGTCAGGCTCCCGAGGCGGCGCGCCGGCGTTCCCGGACCGCCGGGGCCGCGGCTGTCCGGTGATTATTCGGTATAAATGACGTCGGTGACCTCGTTGGTGATGACGATAAAGGTCTTCCCCCGCTGCAGCTTCAGTTCGCTGCCGTCCCCGTCGACCAGCACCAGCCGGCTCTGGGCGTCCGTCCGGACCCACGCGCCGCGGACATACCGCCCGTTCTGGAAGATCTCCGCGCTGCCCGATCCGGTCATGTGGTTCTTCAGGTAGATGTAGTTCCGGTCATAGGAGAAGTTCACCCGCAGCACGATGACGTTCGCGAAGGGAATGGTCTCCCCGGTCAGCCGGTCCGAATAGTCCCCGCTGGAGTTGGTCCGGATATAGGTTCCGGTTTCCGCGTTGTACTTGAACACGCCCCGGCTGGCGGAGTTGGACGCGCCGGCGGGATCGTCGCCCCGGTGCAGCACCCGGATGATGTTCGCCTTCTCCCCCTCCGTCCGGGGTTCGTCCGTGAACAGGAAGGGCCGTTCCTCAAAGCTGACGCCCTGGTTCATCAGGTTCTGGTGGATGGATCCGATCAGGCAGGACAGGTTGTGGGATCCGACGTTCTTCCACCGCTCCCCGTATCCGTTCGAGTTCAGCAGGTTGTAGATCCGGTGCGTCCGGTTCATGTCATACCGGCTCATGACCTCAAGGATGTCGATCTCTCCGCCCGTGGCCGCGGGAGGCCCGGCGAAGGCGAAGGCGGCGTCAAAGCTCAGCGCCGCGGGCAGCATGGTGCTGCGGCCGGACCGGACGGGGCCAGCCTGATCCGGATAGTGATCCGCGAACAGGCCCAGCAGCTTGGTGGCCCCGGCGCCGGCGTTGGGCACCTGGAAGATGATGTCCGCCTGGCTCACGCCCCAGTGGGGATAGGCTTCCTCGGCGTTGTCCAGCACCATGATGATGGGGGTGTACACTTCCCCGGAGGCGGGCAGCCCCGTGGTGGAGCTGACGCCGGGGATCACCGGGTTGTTCAGCGGATAGCTGGTCCGCAGCAGCCCTTCCTCCGGCTCCAGTTTGCCCAGCACGTGGATGGACCGGTCCTCGGTCGGGGCCATGTCCGCGGCGGTGATCTCGTGCAGGGTGATGCCTTCCTGTTCCTGTCCGGCTTTCAGCACCCACTTCTTCTTCGCCACGATGAACTCATTGCTCGCCTGGTAGTCCCCCAGCGGTCCGAAGGCCGCCTCCGTGCCGTACCAGGTGGATCCCGTGGCGTAGTGAACCACGTATACGCCCTCCGGCACCTTCATGGTCACGTTCTTTCCCGGGGTGATGAAGGCGTCCGCCACGATCACGCCGGTATCCGCGTCCCGCATCTGGACATAGGTGTTCCGCCCGTCCTTGTCCACCTTGATCGTGACGCCCCGGCCCTTCTTGACCTTGGTGATGACGCCGGTCTTGGGCATGGGCTGGGAGGCCGCCTCCGGCATGGCCCGGTATCCCTCCGTCAGCCTGCCGAACCAGATGCCGGGCGTGAATCCCGCCAGATAGGCCGTGTATTCCTCCGGCACCGTGCCGGCGAAAAGATCGTCCAGGTCGAAAACCGCGCTGTGGGATACCAGACGGCCCTTCTTCGCCTTCACGGCGGCCTGGGCCAGGGAGGTCTTCCACAGCCCTGGCAGCTGGGATTCAGGCGCGCGCTGCGCGGCGGGAACCGAAGCCAGCTGATCGGTCACGGCGTCGTAGGCCTGGTTCATCAGCTTGACGGGGTCCACCCCGTCCCAGGACATCTTCACGCTGTGGGGCCCCTGCTTGATGTTGAGTTTCCAGGCCCGCTGCACATGGAACAGCGCGGCCCACGCGGAGGCGTCGCTGCCGGCGAAGAGCTCCGGCCGGGAGGCCAGGAAGCGCTCAAAGTCCGCGTTCTGCGCCAGCAGCGTCTCGGCCGTCACGTTCCGCTCCTTCGTCGGCGCGGGGAAAAGAAGACCCGCCACCGCGTCCGCCATGTCCTTCTTTCCGAAGGCGCCCTTCGCCGCGCCGGCCGCGTTCCTGATCTGGGAAAGCAGCGCCGCCGCGGAGCGCTTGTTGGGCGTGCCGTCCGCCTCGAAGGCCAGCTCCGCCTTCAGCCCGTAGGCGGCATAGTTCTCCGCCGCCGCGGCCCGCCAGGCCGCCCGGTCCTCCGCCTTCGCGTAGGCGCCAAGGGCCTTCAGCCCGGGATCAAAGCCCCGGAGGGAGAAGGTGGCCTTTCCCTCTTCCCAGACGATGTCCCTGGCCCCGGCTTCCAGGATGGCTATGACCCAGGGATCCTTCTGGGTCTGCGCCTGCTCGGCGAGCCAGCCGGTCACCCGGCTGTCGGCTGCCCCTTCCGCCTGCGCCGGAGCGGCGGTCTCCGCCGTCTGCGCAGGAGCGGCCGTCTCCGCCGCCTGCGTCAGGGCGGCTGTTCCCTCCGCCTGCGCGGGGATGGCCGCCATCAGCAGCATCACCGCCAAAACAGGCAGCAAAAATCTGTACAGAATCTTTTTCATGCTGAAACCTCCGTCGATTCCCGGTTCTGAGGCCATTATACCGGATACGGTGAAAAAAAACAATCATCCCCGTGTTCCCGCGGATAAAATATGGTAGAATCATTTCACGCCCGGGCGGGGCCGGAGAGGCGCCTGAGGCGTTCCCCGCTGGGCCCGCAGCGTCCGGGTCCAGGCGCCGCGGGCCGATTCCGTTCGCCTGCCCACGCCGCGGCCGGATCCAGGCGCCGCGGGCTGATTCTGTTCGCCGGGCCCGCCGCGGCCTTCCGCCCGAAATCAGGATCATCAAAGCGTTCAAGGAGGGAGTTATGTCCGAACTGCGCGTCATCGGCGCCCCGGACGGGGCGCTTCGCCCCTGGCTTTTTGCCCGGATCCGGGAAAGCCGCGCCGCGGGAAGGCCCGTGGTGCTTTTCGTGCCGGAGCAGTATACCCTCCAGGCGGAGCGGGATCTGCTGACAGCGCTGCGCCTGAAGGGTCTGCTTGATCTGGACGTGCTCAGCCCGACCCGGCTCCGCTCCCTCATCCGGGAGCGGGCGGGGGGAAGCGGGCGGGCCGCGCTGGACGAGGCGGGCCGCGCCATGGCCCTGCATCAGGCGCTGCACGAGTGCGCCTCCTCCCTGACCTGCTACGGCCGCCTGGCGGACCTGTACGGGGCCGTGTCCCGCATGGATCATACCCTGTCCGAGCTCCGGGAGGAGAATCTGACCGCGGATTCCCTGGAGGCCATGGCGGAAGCCTCCTCCGGCGCGCTGAAAGCGAAATATCAGGATCTGGGCCGGATCTGGCGCAGCTATGATTCCCTGCTGGGCGAGCGGTTCGAGGATCCCGCCTCCGCCTGGCGGGACGCCTGTGCCCGTCTTCCCGCCAGCGGGCTTCTCCGGGGGGCGGATCTGTATGTCTACGGCTTCGATACCGTCCGGCCCGACCTGCGGGAGCTGCTGCTGGCCGCCGCGCCCCTGTGCGCTTCCCTCCAGGTTCTGCTGGTCATGACGGATGCCTCCTCCCCGACCGGGCGGGTCTACCGGGTGCAGCGGGACAGCGCCGCGGGCCTTCTTTCCGCGGCCCGGGAGAAGGGGATCGACGGCGCCGTCGAGTTCCTGCCCGTGCCGCCTGCCGCGCCGGGGGATCCGCTGGCGTTCCTGCGGACCCATGTCTTTTCCGAGTCCGAGGAAAGGTTCTCCGGAAATCCCGGGCCTGCCGTCACGCTGCATGCCGCCTCCCACCCCACGGCGGAGTCCCTGACGGTGGTTTCCGTCCTCCGCCGCTGGCATGAGGAGGGCATTCCCTGGAACCGCATGGCCATCGCCCTGCCCTCCGGCGCGGCGGGTTCGGAGGCGCTGTACGCCGCCCTGCGCCGCCACCGGATTCCCTTCTTTCTCAGCCGGAGGGAGTCCCTGGGCCGCCACGGCGTCAGCCAGCTCCTGTCCGGCGCCCTCACCTGCGTCTCCGGCGGGCTCGATACGGAGCCCCTGCTTCGGATGGCCTGCTGCGGATTCGGGACCCTGACCCGGGAGGAAGGGGCCCTTCTCACCGACTATGCCCGCACCTGGGGCATCCGGTACCAGCGCTGGCGCCGTCCCTTCACCCGGGGGGAGAACGCGGAGGAGGCGGAAGACCTGCGCCGGAGGCTGCTGGAGCCCCTGGACCAGCTGCACGCCGCCCTGCGGGAGGCCCGGACCGGGGAGGAAAGCGCCGCGGCCGTGTTCGCCTTCCTGCGGGAGGAGGATATCTACGCCCAGCTTGCCGCCCGCCGGGAGCGGCTCATGGCGGAGGAACGGTACGCGGAGGCCATCGTGGACCGCCAGGTCTGGGATCTGCTGCTGTCCCTTCTGGATCAGCTCCATGCCCTGCTGGGAGGCCGCCGCGCCGCCCTGCGGGAGATTTCCGACCTGCTCCGGGGTGCCCTGGAGCGGGCGTCCCTGGCCGCGCTGCCCGAGGAGGAGGACGGGGTCGCCGTGGGCCGCATCGGGCATATGCTGCCTGGGCGCACAGAGGCGCTGGTTCTCCCCGGGATGAACGACGGGGTCCTGTCCGCCTCCTCCGATTCCCTGCTCTCCGATCAGGAGCGGAAGTCCCTGGAGGAGAAGGAAGGCCGCCCCCTGGGGATGAATCAGGCCCGCATGAGCCGAATCATCCGCTCCGACTATGCCCGCACCCTGTCCCTTCCGGAGAAGCGGCTTCATGTCAGCTTCTGCCTGCGGGACGAGGGCGGCCGGGCGCTGCTTCCCGGAGAGCCCGTGGCCGAGCTGAAGCGGCTCTTCCCCGATCTGCGGGAGGAAGGCGGCCTTTCCGAGGACGCCGCCGCGTCCCTGCCCGCCTCCCCGGATCTGGCGCTGGAGATCGTCGGGCCCCTGCTTCGGGATCTGAAGCTGGGCCTGCGGGAACCTCTGCCCGAAGCCTGGCAGGCCGCGGTCCGCTCCCTGCTGCGGGATGAGTCCTCCGCCGCGCTGTTCCGGCGGATGCTGGCCCTCCTGACGGACAGGAAGGCCCCGGGGCAGATCCCTTCCGCCTCCGCCATCCGTCTCTTCCAGGGCGGGCGGGTTTCCGTCAGCCGGCTGGAGTGCTTCGCCGCCTGTCCGCGCCAGCATTTCCTGCGCTACGGGCTGCGTCCCGTCCTGCCCGTCAGCTTTGAGTTCACCGCCGGGGACGCTGGCAATTTCTATCACGCCGCCCTCGAGCGCTATATC
>CAMVDI010000126.1 GCA_947166205.1 uncultured Clostridia bacterium | reverse complement strand
CCTGCTATCCGTCCTTCTATTACGCGTCGGACATGAGCTGGGAGGACGTGCTGCCCGGGATACAGGGATGACGGGAGCAGGGACGGGGACCCGGCGGGCGCCGGGATCTTCCGCAAACAAAAAGTGCCGCGCGGCTTTCCGCCGCGCGGCACTTTTGATGCAGGTCCGGGAAAAGGGCTTATTCCTCCACCGGGACGAATTCCATTTCGCCCAGGAAGTCCGCGACCCGGTCAATATCCGCGTCGGTCAGGGCTTCCTGCTCCTCGCCGGGGGTCAGGTGCAGCTCGATTTCATGTCCCTTGTAGATGGTGTAGACATAGGCGTCCTGACCGGAGGGAACCTTCACGATCAGCAGCTCGGTGCCCTGGGAGGTTTCCCGGGTCTCGAACTCGAGGGTCTCATATTCCTCATAGAAGGAGGCCTTGACGGCGTCCATATCTTCCTGGGAGATGTCGTTCAGCCGCTCCGTGTCCGCCCAGGAATCATCGAAGATGATGATCAGGCCGATGCCGGGCAGGGTCTTGTCGGGGGTGGAGATATTGGCGATGATGGCCATATCGTTCTGCTGATAGATGTTGATTTTGTAACCGTTGTCCAGCGCCTTGTAGCGGATATCAAAGGCCTTGTTGACCCGCAGGACGCCCATGGATTCCTTCTCCGCCGGGGCGGTCTCCGCCAGCGCGGCGGCGCAGGTCAGCAGCATCACGACGCACAGTACCAAAGCGATGATTTTTTTCATTGCGTTGCCCTCCATCATGTTCTTTCAGATATCTTATCTGTACAGGAACTTGCTCATGGCGAAGCCCGTGACTCCGGTCACCGGATCGGTCACCTGGCTCCAGTCACCCAGCTCGGCGATCACCTGCAGGGTGTAGCCGTAGGCATAGGCCTGGATCACGGAGCAGTCCGTGCTGGGAGCCCAGCGGACGTTGACGGAACCGGTTCCGCGGCTGCCGTGCACGGTGACCGTATAGGGGGTCACAAACCGGGCCTTCTTGAACACCGTGTTCAGGCTGCCCGCCCCGGAAGCGGAGCTCTGGCTGCTGTTCCCGCCGTTGCCGGAGGGCTTGACATAGGGGCCGGGATAGGTCTTGGACAGAAGAGAGGTCATCACATAGGCGGGAACGCTTCCCCAGACGACTTCGGACCAGCCGTTGCCCAGATCATGATCCACCGGGACAACCTCGCCGTACGCGTAGCTGCCGACGACGGGATATTCCTTTCCGGGGCCGCTGCGGACGTTCAGGGGCTTGCCGTTGCCGCAGTGGGAGTATCTTTCGGTCACGGCGAAGGCAGTGGATGTCATCATCGCCGCGGCCAGCACCAGGACGATCAACAGGGACAGGACTTTTTTGCTCATCAGAGGCTCCTCCTTTTCGGTCTTAGCTGGCGGCCGACACCTCAGACAGGCCGCTTTAGAGAAGCATAACATTTTTTTAACCAAAAATCCATACTTTTTTCACTTTTTTCTTCCGAAAGCCGGGAAGAGCGTCAGTACACGGCTTTTTCCGTGATCACCCGGTCCATCCGGCGGTCGTGGGGCTCCGCGGGCAGGACCTCCGCGTGCTGGGCCTCAAAGGCGGCCTGGACGACGCAGGCGTTCCGGCACCGGGGCAGATACCGGTCGTAATAGGCGCGGCCCGTGCCGAGCCGGGTCCGGGCCCCGTCAAAAGCGATGCCGGGGCAGACCACAAAATCGATGTCCTCCGGGGGAACCTCCTCCGAGGCCTCCGGAACCGGCTCGTGAATTCCGTGGATCCCGGTTTTCCACGGGCCCGGGATGTAGGCGGCCATCTCCGTTCCGCTCAGGCAGCAGGGATAGGCGAAGCGCTTTCCGGCGGAGGCGGGATCCTCCAGCAGGGGTTTCAGATCCACCTCGTAGGCCAGGGGGCTGTAGACCAGCACGGTGGAGGCGGCCTGATAAGCGGGCAGGCGGGCGATCCGCCCGGCAATCCGCCCGGAGGCCGCTTCCCGCTCCTCCGGGCTCTGGGCCAGGGAAGCCCTGACGTACCGCGAACGCAGCTCCTGCTTGGTTTCCCGGGCGGGGTTTCCTTCCCCGCCGCGTCCGATTTCTTCCCGCATACGCGTCTTCCTCCTCCGCTTTCCGCGCCCGTTTTATCCGGCAGGGCGCCGCCCTCCGGCCCGGAAGCCCTGATCCGCGCCGGGAGCCGGCACATTTCTCCCGCCCGGAGGACAGCCGGTTCCCCCCGGGCCTTCGCAGGCATTATATCCGGTTCCCGGAGGCCGATCAATCCCTTTCCGCGGCGGGCCAAAAATACATCAAAAGTACCGTTGTTCAGCTTGCTAAAGCGATGAAGTCCCCTATAATGGAACGGGGACGGGTACCGGAAAGGCCGGACCGTCCCGCGAAGGGGGAGACGAAAGGATGAACACGGAACTGATCGTTTTTGTGGTGTATCTGGTTTTTATGCTGGGCATCGGGGTCTATTTCTTCCTGAAGACCCGGGGAAGCGATGAAAAGGAATACTTCCTGGGCGGGCGGAAGATGGGGCCGTGGGTGTCCGCCCTGTCCGCCGGGGCCTCCGACATGAGCGCGTGGGTGCTGATGGGCCTTCCGGCCTCCATCTACGCGGCGGGCATCGGAAAGGCCTGGATCGCCATCGGCCTGGCCATCGGATACGCCCTCAGCTGGATTTTTGAGGCGCCCCGGCTGCGGCGGCTGTCCATCGCGGCGGACGACGCCATCACCGTGCCCCAGTACCTGACCAACCG
Source organism: uncultured Clostridia bacterium (assembly GCA_947166205.1). The sequence goes on along the minus strand of CAMVDI010000126.1, from coordinate 2,581 downwards.
GTTCAAGTCCTCCAGCAAGGCGCTGCAGGTGGTCTGCGCGGTGATTTTCCTGGCCGCCTACACGATCTACGCGGCCTCCAGCGTCAAGGCCTGCGGAACGCTGTTCCATACGGTGATCGGAATTGATCCCACCCTGGCCATGTACATCGCCGCCGTGGTGATCGTGTCCTACACCTTCCTGGGCGGCTTCAGCGCCGTTTGCTGGACGGATTTCTTTCAGGGCCTGCTGATGCTCGGAGCGCTGCTGATCGCGCCGATCTTTGCCCTGGGCATGATCAACGCGGGGGAGGCCGCCATCACCATGGACCAGCTGCCGGAGGGGTACTGGAACCTGTTTCCGGACTGGAAGACCGTGGTTTCCGGACTGGGCTGGGGCCTGGGATACTTCGGCATGCCCCATATCATCATCCGGTTCATGTCCGTGCGCAGCGACAGGGATCTGAAGAAGAGCGCAAAGATCGGCATCACCTGGAACGTGCTGATCATCCTCTTCTCCGTGCTGGCCGGCTGCGTGGGCCATCTGCTCATGGGCGAGCTGAGCGACAGCTCCACCGTGTTCATCCAGATGGTCCGCAGGCTTTTCCCGGCGCTGCTGTCCGGCGTTCTGCTTTCCGCCATTCTGGCGGCGTCCATGTCCACGGCGGATTCCCAGCTGCTCAGCGCTTCCTCCGCCTTCGCGGCGGATGTTTACAAGCCGCTGATCCGGAAGAACAAGACCTCGGACCGGGAGATGTACTGGGCGGGACGGCTGGTGGTGCTGGTCATCGCGGTGGCCGCCGTGCTGATCGCGTCCAATCCCGGCAGCGGAACCATCATGGGTCTGGTGGAAAACGCCTGGGGCATTTTCGGAGCCGCCTTCGGCCCGGCGATCCTGCTGAGCCTCTTCTGGAAGCGCTTCACCTTCAAGGGCGCCGTGGCGGGCATCGTGACGGGGGCCCTGGCGGACGTGCTGTGGCTGGCCTTCCTGGGGTCCTTCGGGCTGTATGAGATCATTCCCGGATTCTTCGCCGGGCTGATCGCCGCCGTGGTGGGTACGCTGCTGGACCGGGAGCCCCCGCAGGAGGTGGCGGACATGCTGGAGAAGGCGAAGGCCATTGAGTGACCCGGGGATTTCCGTTCACGGAAGAACGAACGGCGGACGGCCGCGTTCCGCGGCAGGTTCCGGGCCGGCGGGAGCCCCGCCCGGGAACATAAAACCCGAAAAAATCAAATCGGTTTGCATCCGCCGCGATAGCATGATATAATGATTTCAATTCCAAATAAACGCAGAACCGATTCCCAGGCCGGCGGTTTGGGGCGCGTTCGCGAAGGCCCTGAGGGCAGAAAGGATTTTTGCTATGAACAAAGGTGAACTGATCAATGCCGTGGCCGCTGCAGGCCTGACCAGGAAAGACGCCGGCACCGCCGTGGACGCCGTGCTCGGAGCGATCGGTGACGCGCTGGCGAAGGGCGACTCCGTCCAGCTGATCGGCTTTGGCTCCTTCAGTGTCAAGGAGCGCGCCGCCCGCGAGGGGCGCAATCCCCGGACCGGTGAAACCGTGAAGATCGCCGCCTCCAAGGCGCCTGTTTTCAAGGCCGGAAAAGCGCTGAAAGAGAAGGTGAGCAAATAATGCCCGCGAAGAAGACATTGACCGAGGGAATCAAGGACGCGGCGAAGTCCGTCAGCACCCGGGCGAAGAAAGCCGCGGAGGAGGCGAAGGACGCCCTGACCGCTGCCGAGATCGAGACGAAGAAGAAAGCCCGCAGCTCCTCCCGGAAGGTGAAGGAGAAGGTGGATGCCGCCGCCGCCAACACGGCGGAGAAGGCGTCCGACGTCAAGGCCGCCGCTGAGATCGAAGCGAAGAAGCGGGCCGGGAAGGCCAGCCGCAAGGCCGGCGAAATCAAGGCCGTGGCCGACGCCGCGAAGAAGGAAGCCGGCAAGCCTGTCCGGAAGGCCAGGGCCGCGAAGATCAACTTCGTGATCCAGTCTCCCATGGGCGGAAGCATCACCCCCGAAGAGATTGCCGAGAAGGTCGGCAATGTGGATTCCGTGTATATCCGCGTGGATCAGAACAAGGCCTACTGGGTCCGCGGCGAAGAGACCGGAAACGTGGATCTCTGGTGATTCCGCGGCCGCTGAAACATTCGTTTTTGATCCCTTCCCCTGCGGGAAGGGATTTTTTTTGAAGATTTCCGGAACTTTCCGGGGGTTCCGGCTGTTCTTTGGGATGGAAGCGTTTCAGGACCGCCGCCGGGGGCGCGGATCCGGAAGCGGAACGGGGAAGGGAGGATGTCCATGGGCCTTGACGAGCTGAAGGATCGGCCGCGGGAGGGAGAGCCCCTGCTGTCCTTCTGGAAAAGGATTCTGACGCTCCTTGGCGTGGAGACAGGGGCGCCGGCCTCCGGCAAGGGACCGGGGGCGCCCGCCGTCGGAACGGGGCAGGCGGCGCCCGCCGCCGGGACGGGGCCGGAGAAGATTTATCGGGATACGCCGCTGCCCCCGGTCGGAGAACCCGGGGGCCGGACGCCCAGGGACGGCGTGCCGGACCGCCTGCGCCAGCTGCGGCGGATGTACGGGCGGGGCGTTGAGAATGAGATTTAC
>CAMVDI010000125.1 GCA_947166205.1 uncultured Clostridia bacterium | reverse complement strand
AGGGCACGGCGGCCATCACCTGGTTCACCGTCCAGTCGACGGTGATCCCCCTTGGCCCCGGAACCTCGCTGTCCATGATCTGGGCGGCCCGGATCGGCGTCCCCTCCGCCAGGGAGGGACCCTCCGCGTAGACGGCGCCGAATTCATACTGCAGCAGGGTTCCGTCCTCCGATTCCGCCTCCGGCTGGGCCGGATCGTTCAGGATCTCCGAGGCCTGCGCCAATTCGCGGATCCCCGCGGCGAAGGCCGCCAGCTCCTCCCCGGTGATCGGGGCGCTTTCCGCCCGGGCGGCCCCGGCCGCCCCGCATATCGTCAGGGCAATGATCATCAGGGCTGTCATGATTCTGCGCCACATATTCCTCATCCTTTCGGCTGTGTATTTCCGGTATTACGGGTCTGTGCGTCCCCGCGGGTGTTTTCTCCGGGTCAGTATATCACGCGGCCCGCCCCGGCGCAACTTTTCCCGGCGCGGCCCGCCCGCCGCTCCCGGCGAAAGCCCGGCCCCCGGCGGGCGGCGTTCCCGGGCGCTCTCCCCGGGCCCATCCCGGCGAAAGCCCGGCTCCCGCCGGGCGGCTCCTCAAGGCGCGGAAAAAGCCTGCCCGAAGGCAGGCGTGTAATCTTGTCAGTGTCTCAGGGATTGAGAATCGTCCGCAGCGGAGAGGAGGCCTCCGGCTCCGGCCAGATCAGCCGGCCCGCCGGATGAACCTGAATTTCCGGCCGGGGGTTCATCTTCAGCCGCCGCCAGGGAAAGCGCTCGGAAAAGACCGGGTACCGGATCAGGTCCCGGCCCCTCGGCGCGGTTCCGCCCGCTCCCCCGGATCCCCCGGCCCCGCCGGAGCTTCCGGTCTCCCCGGTTCCTCCGCCCGCGCCGGGATCGCTCCCTCCGTTCTCCGTCCCGCCGGATTCCTGCGGCGGCGCGGTCACCCGGCTCAGGTCCGGCTGGGGCGTCGCCTGTCCGGCCTGTCCGCCCTGTCCGTTCCCGCCCGAGGGCTGAACCGGGGTGGGCACCGGTGTTGGCGCCGCCGTGGGCGCCGGTGTCGGCACGGGGGTGGGCACAGCCGTCGGCGCGGCCGTGGGCGCCGGCGTGGGCACGGCCGTGGGCACAGCCGTAGGAGCTGCGGTCGGTGCCGCGGTAGGCGCGGCCGTCGGCGGCGCGGTGGGCGGCGCGGTGGGCGGATCTGTCGGAGGGTTCGTCGGCGGATCCGTGGGCGGCGGAGCGGGCGGATCCGTGTTCTGCCGCTGGCTCCCCAGCTTCGGAATCGATACGGCGGGTTCAACCACCTCGCCGCAGACCGAGCAGGTACCCGGCCCGGTGCTCCCGTCCGTATCCTCCGTCGGCGCCACGGGGCTGTTCCACATGACGTACCCCTCGCCGCTGTCGATATGGTCATGGGCCAGGGCGCCGCCGGCCGGGATCAGCATCGCCGCTCCCAGAACCGCCGCCAGGATTCTTCTTCCGATACGCGTCTCCGCCGCCCCCTTCCGGACTCAATGCCGTATGATCGCCGCGGGCCCCGGAAGCTCCGGCCATCCCCGGAAATCCCCGGCCATTCCCGCCGGGCTTCCGGCCGCCCTTCCGGGCTCTCCGCCCTATTCACATCCAGGCCCCTTACAGCCCCTTCCGTTCCCGGTTATAGTTGATGAGGCATCCGGCCCGGACGATCTTCTTCTCGTCCTCCGTCATCTCCGCGATATAAAGCCGCGTCTCCCGGATCCCGTCCTTCCCGATCAGCCAGGCCGGAATCCGCTTCATGTCCCCGTCCAGCGCCTTCCGGGCCCCGGGCACGAAAACGTAGTCCCCGACCTCAAATCCCGCCGGATCCTCCTCCGTCTGGAAGGGCAGCATGCCCCAGTTGATCACGTTCGACCGGTACCGCTTCGTGGCGTATTCCCGGGTGATGTTCGCCAGCCCGCCGATGACCCGCTGGCAGCTGGCCGCCTGCTCCCGGGCGGATCCGTCCCCGGGCTTCACGGCGTAGATCACGGATCCGATCTCCGTCTCCCGGGGATCGATCCCCTCCATGCCGGGGATCTTCCGGATGGCTGCGTAGACCTCCGCCAGCTCCGGGCAGACCTCCGTCACGTCCTCCCCGGCAGTCCGGGCCTTCTCGATCCGGTCCACCGCCTTCGACCGCCCCACGTATTCCGGATCCCGCCGGCTCAGCGTGAATTCCGCCAGTCCCAGCGGGTTGGACCGGTACGAGGAGGTCTCCCCGGAGGGGATCAGCTCGTCCGTCGTGGTCACCGGGTCCAGAATCTTCGAGCAGACCCGCAGCAGGATGTTCTCCGTCAGCCGGCTCATCCGCGGCCAGTCCTTGATGTTCGGCCCGTAAACCAGCTCTTCCCCGGTGGGCCTGCCGTATCCCTGATACACCCGCCGCCTGTAGACCGTGGGATCAAAGGTGTATTCCGGCACGTCGCCCCATCCGTCGAATTCCGCCGCCGAGGTCAGGATCCCGCCCCGGGCCGCTGTCGCCGCGATGGACCGGGCGTCCATCAGGGCCACCGCCGCCATCTGCCCGTTCCCGGGCTTGGATCCCTCCCGGTTCGGGAAGTTCCGGGTCGTATGCCGGATGGACAGCCCGTTGTTCCGCGGCGTGTCCCCCGCCCCGAAGCAGGGTCCGCAGAACGCCGTCCGCACGATGGCGCCGGCCTCCATCAGGTCCGCCGCCATGCCCTGCCGGGTCAGGTTGATGAAAACCGGCTGGGAGGAGGGGTACACGGACAGGGAGAATTCCCCGTCCCCGATGTTCTTCCCCCGCAGCAGGTTCGCCGCCTCAACCACGTTCGTATAGTTTCCGCCCGCGCATCCGGCGATGACTCCCTGCTGGACCCGCAGCTTTCCGTTCTCGATCTTGTCCGTCAGCGTGAAGGGCGCCCGCCCGCCGGCGACCCGCTCCGCCTCCTTCTCCGTCTCCCGAAGGATGTCCCCCAGGTTCCCGTTCAGCTCGTCAACGGTCATGGCGTTCGAGGGGTGGAAGGGCAGCGCGATCATGGGCTCAACGGCGCTCAGATCCACATAAACGCATCCGTCGTAATAGGCGGTCTCCGCCGGCTTCAGCTCCCGGTAGTCCTCCTCCCGGCCGTGGGCCTTCAGGAAGGCCCGGGTCTCCCCGTCCGTCTTCCAAACGGAGGAAAGGCAGGTGGTTTCCGTGGTCATGACGTCAACGCCGTTCCGGTAGTCCGCCGACATGGAGGCGATCCCCGGCCCGACAAATTCCATGACCCGGTTCTTCACGTATCCGTTTTTGAAAACCGCCGCCACGATGGCCAGCGCGATGTCCTGGGGCCCGACATAGGGCTTCGGCTTTCCGTCCAGATAGACGCAGACGACGCCGGGATAGCTGATGTCGTAGGTATCCTCCAGCAGCTGCTTGACCAGCTCGCCCCCGCCCTCGCCCACGGCCATGGTGCCCAGGGCGCCGTAACGGGTGTGGCTGTCCGATCCCAGGATCATCTTCCCGCATCCCGCGTGCATCTCCCGCATGTACTGGTGAATCACCGCGATATGCGGGGGAACGAAGATCCCGCCGTATTTCCGCGCCGCGGAGAGGCCGAACATATGGTCGTCCTCGTTGATGGTTCCCCCTACGGCGCAGAGGGTGTTATGGCAGTTGGTCAGCACGTAGGGCATGGGAAAATGATCCATCCCCGAGGCTTTCGCCGTCTGGATGATGCCGACAAAGGTGATATCGTGGGAGGCCATGGCGTCGAACCGGAGGCGCAGCTTCTCCATGCTGCCGGACCGGTTGTGGGCCTGAAGGATGGACCAGGCGATGGTCCCCTTCCGCGCGGCCTCCCGGTCCGCCTTCTGATTCCGCGCGGCAAATACAGCCTCCGCCTCTTCCTCCGGTATAATCTCCGTGCCGTCTTTCAGGTAGATTCCCCGGTTATACAGTTTTATCATTCCGCGTACCTTCCTTTCCTGCGCTCCCCCCATCTTATCATGCGCGGGCCTCCCCCGCAATGATCCGAATGTTTTTCTGATGTTCGCTCAGAGAGGGATATCAGGAAAGGCAGATCTTTACAGCCCCTTCACTTTCTCCAGCGCCGCCGCGATAACCTGATCCATGTCGTAATATCTGTATTCGCCCAGCCGGCCGCCGAAAAGGACCTTCCCCTCCTTTTCCGCCAGCGCCCTGTAGGCTTCATACAGCTTTCCGTTCTTCTCATCGTTGACCGGGTAATAGGGCTCGTCCCCGGGCTTCCATTCGGAGCTGTATTCACGGGATATGACCGTCTTCGGCAGGTCCTTTCCCTCGTCATCCCTGCCGAACTGGAACCATTTGTGCTCGATGATCCGGGTCCAGGGCGTCTCCGCGTCCGTATAGTTCACCGCCGCGTTCCCCTGGAAATTCGGCATGTCCAGGATCTCCGTCTCAAACCGCACGGACCGGTATTCCAGGGCGCCCAGGGAATAGCCGAAAAAGGCGTCGATGGGGCCGGTATAGATCACCCGGTCCGCCGCCGCGTTCCACATTTCCCGATCCGCCAGATAATCCGTGCCTGTCCTCACCTCAATGCCCGCCAGCATCGCCTCAACCATCCTTGTATAGCCCCCGGTCGGAATCCCCTGATACAGGGCGTTGAAGTAGTTGTTGTCAAAGGTCAGGCGGACCGGAAGCCGCCGGATGATGAAGGCCGGCAGCTGGTCGCAGGGCCGTCCCCACTGCTTCTGGGTGTAGCCCTTGATCAGTTTTTCATAGATGTCCGTGCCCACCAGGGAGATGGCCTGCTCCTCCAGATTCTTCGGGTCGGTGATCCCCGCCGCCTTCCGCTGTTCCCCGATCTTCCGGGCCGCTTCCTCCGGGGTCACCACGCCCCACATTTTGTTGAAGGTGTACATGTTGAAGGGCAGGGAGTAGAGTTCGCCCCTGTAGTTTGCCACCGGGGAATTGGTAAAGCGGTTGAACTCGGCGAACCGCTGTACATATTTCCAGACCTGGGGAAGATTGGTGTGAAAGATATGCGCCCCGTAAACGTGGACATGGATACCCTCCGTCTTCCGGGTGAAAACGTTTCCGGCCACATGGTCCCGCTTGTCGATCACGAGCACCTTTTTCCCGGCGTCCGTCAGCTCCCTGGCGCATACCGCGCCGTAAAGTCCCGCTCCAACGATCAGATAATCATACATCCCAGCCCGCTCCTCCACCTGAACTATACTTCATCTCATCCGGCCCGGAAAGATTCAGCTCGGAAAAATTGCAAAAAACGGCGGGTACAGTATACATGAACCGCCTTTGAAAAACAAGTTTCCGTCCGGGAGAAAAAAGGGAACAAAGGCCTGCTCTATTCCCGAATGCAGTAAACGTCAAACGATCCAGCGTCAACAGTTTTCCTGAGCCTGTTCGCTCCAT
>CAMVDI010000124.1 GCA_947166205.1 uncultured Clostridia bacterium | reverse complement strand
AGCGCGGGGCAGATCATCGAGCGCGGCGTCGGCCTGCTGAAGGGCGTGGTCGTGGACGGCGTCTGCTGGCTGGACGAGAACGCGGACGGCATCATGGACGCGGGCGAACCCCGGATCTCCGGGGCCCGGATCACCCTGAAGGGTCAGAAGAACGGCCTCGAGTTTGAGGCGTTTTCCGGCGAGGACGGATACTGGCGGGTCTACCGGATGCGCGCGGGATTCTATGATTTCACCAGCTACGCGGCGGACGGCATGATGGTCGCCCGCTGCAGCAAGACCGGCGGAAAGAACCGCTCCGTCTTCACCACGGAGGGAAAGACCCGGGCCACCAAGACCCTGGATCTGAACGACGGCAAGGACGAGACGGATCAGAATATCGGCTTCGCCTGGCAGGGCTCCGTCAGCGGAATCGCCTTCCTGGACGCGAACTACAACGGGCTGTATGACGAAGGGGAAGCGCCCCTGGCCGGCGTGAAGGTGACGGCGATCAAGCAGCTGAAGGATGATGAGGTCGCCGTGGCCATGACCGGCGAGGACGGCAGATACGTGCTGGGCGGCCTGCGGGGCAATACCTACCGGATCCGCGCCGTTCTGCCGGACGACGGATGCAATTTCACGGTGACGGTCAGCGACCCGGAAGGCAACCATTTCGCCGCCCGGGAAGGCCGGAGGGAGAATTTCTGGAAGGACTTTGAGCTGCAGGACGCCCAGAACCGCACCGTCAACGTGGGCGCGGTCTACTACGGCTCCGTCAGCGGCACGGTCTACATGGACGACGACTTCTCCGCCACCCTTTCCGGGGGCGAGAAGGTGAGCCAGGGCGTGGCGGTCACCCTGCTGGACGCGGCGGGAAATGAAGTGGACAGCAAACAGACCAGCGCCAAGGGAACCTATACCTTCACGGGCCTGACGCCGGGGCTGTACAGCCTGCGGATGACGGCGAAGAAGGGATATGCCTTTACCCGGCAGGGAGAGGGCAACGTGATCCTGAACCTGAACGGCGGGGAGGGATATTCCGAGCCCTTCGAGGTGAAGCTGGGCGAGAGCGTCACCGGCCTGGACGCCGGCATGATCATGCCCGGCACGGTCAAGGGCGAGGTTTTCGCGGACCGGAACGACAACGGCCGCCGGGACGCGGACGAGGCCGGCCTGGCGGGAACGAAGGTCCGGCTGATGAGCGAGGAAGGCGAGGCCTTCTCCGCCGAAATCACGGAAAGCGGCGCCTTCCTCTTCGACGCGGTTATGCCCGGACGGTATTATCTGGAGTATCAGCTGCCGGAGGGCGGCATCTTCGCCCGGGCGGGCGGGGACAACACCATGAGCGGGGAGAACGGCACCGGCCGGGGCGAATGGTTCGACTTCCGGACCGCCGAAACCCGCGAGGCGCCGCTGTGCGGCGGGCTGACCCTGGGAAGGATCGCCGGCTCCTTCTTCCGGGATCCGGACGGATCCGGAACGGCGGAGGCGGGGGAGAAACCCGCGGCGGGCCTGCGGGTGAAGCTGACGCCGGAGCGGACGGACCTGGAGCCCCTGGAAACCGTCAGCGGGGCGGACGGCTCCTTTGAGCTGACGGAGCTGCATCCCGGAACCTATGAGCTGGAGGTCGCCCTGCCGGAGGGCATGGTGACGACCCGGATGAAGCAGGTCACGCTGCCGCTGGCGCCCGGAAGAAATCAGCAGCGGACCAGCCTGACCATCGGCATGGGCGAAACCTGGGCGGACCAGGCGATCGGCGGATCGGCGCCGGCGGTCCTGCGGGGCACGGCCTGGCTGGACGAAAACAACAACGGACGGATGGACAAGGACGAACGGCGGCTGGAAGGGCTGACGCTGGTCGTGACGGACGAGGAAAACGGAGAGGTTTTCGATACACTGTATACCGACGCGGACGGCGCCTTCGCCCACGAGGGGATGATCCCCGGAAGCTATACCGTCAGTTATCAGATGGATGAAAGCACGGACGGGCCTATGGAGGGGGACAGCACCTTCCGGAAGGAAGGAACCCGGCTGATCATGACCGGAATCTCCCTGATGGAAGGGGACGCCCGGGAGGATCTGGCCCTGGGCATGATCCGGTACACCGCCATGGGCGGCCAGGTCTGGATCGACCGGGGCAGCGGCGCGGAGCCCCTGGCGGACGCGAGGGTGATCCTGGCGGATGAGGAAGGAAACGCCCTCCAGTCCCAGACCACCGGGGAGGACGGCGCCTGGCGCTTCGCGGGCCTGATGCCCGGAATGTACGTTCTTACGGCGGAGCTGCCGGAGGGAACCGTGGCCGCGGAGCCGGACGACGAGCGGCTGGAAACCGGGCTGATCTCCGTGTTCACGGAGACCGACGGCCGGAAGGGCAGCTCGGACGTGATCGATCTGCGGATGGGCAGGGATCAGCTGAATCTGAACATGGGCAGCGTGCTGCCCGGCACCATCGGCGATTACTGCTGGCTGGACGTGAACGGAAACGGATGGCAGGACGGCGGCGAGTACGGCGTACCCCACGTGAAGGTGGAGCTGATGCGCAACGGCGAGCCGGTGGCGGAGACGGAGACCGACCAGTACGGGCTGTACTTCTTCCGGGAGGTCTATCCCGCGGTCTATACCCTGCGGGTGACCGCCCCCCGGGAGGTGAAGCCCACCCGGAAACGGGCGGATCCCTATCTGATCGTGTCCTCGCTGAACGAGACGGACGGGGAGACCGCGGAAACCGACGCTTTCTCCGTGGCCAGCGACAGCACGGACTTCAATATTGACCTGGGCTACGCGCTCCGGAATCCCGGCGTTTATCCCGCCGGATACGGCGAGCAGGATACCATGGACTGGTCCCTTGCCTACAAGGAATAAATCCCTGAAGGGCCAATCAGTCTGAAGACGAGGTGATGCGGATGAAACGGCGGATCGGCATGATGCTGGTTATCTGCCTGATGTGGAGCTTCCTGGCTCCGGGGCTCGGGGAGACCGTGCCCGCCGGGGAGACGGAAGCGGAGGCGGAGGAGAACTCGGGAGAATCGGTTCCCATAGACGACGATGACGGCGGGGACGCGGAACCCGAAAACCCGGACAGCCTGCCGGATGAGAACGACCTGGAGGAGTTCATCCTCGAGGCCCGGGAGCTGAAGTACGGGGACGAAGGCGACGACGTGCTGGAGCTGCAGACCCGGCTGAAGGATCTGAAGTACTATACGGGAAACCTGTCCGGCCGGTACCGGGAGGGCACCCGGGAGGCCGTGAAGGCTTTCCAGGGGGACTACGGGCTGGAGAAGACGGGCATCGCGGATCCTGAAACCCAGAACCGGATCTTCTCCGCCAGATACCATACCCTGAAGTACGGCGCCAAGGAGGAGGCCGTCAAGAACCTGCAGACCCGGCTGATGGAGCTTGGATACTACAAGGGCCGGATCAGCGGGAACTTTCTGGGCGGAACCCAGAAGGGGCTGAAGGAGTTCCAGGAGAGGAACGGACTCCCCGTGACGGGCGTGGCGGATCCCAAAACCCAGGAAGTCCTGTTCTCCGCCGGCGCGGCGGGGCGCAACGATTCGCCGGATCCCACGAGAACCCCGGTGCCGGATCTGAACGGCTTCATCGTCGATGACAACGAAAACGCGGCGAACAACGGGCTGGTGATGCCGGATCAGTACGTAGCCTTCACCAAGACCCTGAAGAGCGGATCCAGCGGAAAGCTGGTCAAGCAGCTGCAGACCCGCATGACGGAGCTGGGATACTATACCGGCCCCATCAGCGGAAACTTTGCCCGGCAGACCTCCCGGGCCGTCCGGACCATTCAGACCCAGAACGGCATGAAGGTGACCGGCGTCGTGGATGAGGCCACCTGGGACGTGATCTTCAACGACACTCAGCTGGTCATGCCGGACAACACGCCCAGGCCCACGCCGGAACCCACCCCGGTGCCCTTCGCCATGACGGTGGACGTGACCAACCAGGTGACCACCGTATACGGCCGGGACGAGAACGGGGAGTATACGGTGCCTGTGCGCCGGATGCTCTGCTCCACGGGCACCAAGGCGAACCCCAGCGACGTGGGGGACTGGGTGCTGAACGGACGGCACGCCAAGTGGTGCGTCTTCCCCAAGTGGGGAAACAGCTACGCCAGATACTGGACGCGGATCAACGCCTCCATCGCCTTCCACTCGGTGATCTATACCGCGGTGGATCTGAACGCGATGAAGACCTCCAGCTACAAGGCGCTGGGGTCCCGGGCCAGCCACGGATGCATCCGGCTCACCGTGGAGGACGCCAAGTGGGTCTATGACAACATCGGGGAGGGCACCGTGGTTTCGATCCGGGAGGATCTGCCCGAGGATCCGGAGCTGAGGGAAGCCCTGAAGCTGCCGAACCTGAAGAAGGGAACCTCCATCCCCGTGGAGACGCCCGTTCCGACCCCGGAGCCGGAATACGACGCGGACCAGGCGCCGGATCTGACCAGCCGCCGGCTGAAGAAGGGCAGCAGCGGACCGGAGGTCTTCTGGGTCCAGACCCGGCTGAAGGAGCTGGGGTACTATCAGGGATACGTGGGCGGCATCATGCTGAACGGCACCGTAAAGGCCGTGAAGCTGTTCCAGAAGGATCATCAGATCTACGCCAGCGGCGAGGTGGATCAGCGGACGATCGAGGCGATGATGCCTCAGCCGGAGGATACGCCGGAGCCGGAGACGCCGGTTCCCGAAACCCTGGCGCCGGAAACGGCCATGCCGACCCCGAGCCCGACCCCAGCGCCGGAATCGGCGGAGAATCCCTGAGCGGATTATTCACGCAGCGTTCATCTGCTTTTCACAGAAACGACACACGGGGGAGGTAGAATACGGCTGTCGAAGGGGAAGAAATTCTCCTGAGATCCTTTCCTGACACGTTATCGTGTCAGACCTCCCTATCCTCCATGCAGGCGGGCCGCCGAAAGGCGGCCCGCTTTGCTGTGCGCGGACAGTGCCGCCAGCACTTCCGTACGGGGCACGGCCCGTCCGGAAAGGCCGGCGATGATTTGTGCAAATTGCACAAAACATTTTTGTGAAATTTGTCGAAATACCACTTTTCTTTTCGGAAGGAACGGGGTAGAATAGGAGCCATCAAAGGGCAGTGCCCGAATTTACAGGAGGAATCAGGATGGCAAGTGTATCTCTTCAGCACATCTACAAGATCTACACCGGAAACGTGACCGCCGTCAGCGACTTCACGCTGGACATCGAGGATAAGGAATTTATCGTTCTGGTCGGACCTTCCGGCTGCGGTAAGTCCACCACCCTGCGCATGGTCGCCGGTCTGGAAGAAATCTCCGACGGCGAGCTGTACATCGGCGACAAGCTGGTCAACGACGTCGCCCCCAAGGATCGCGACATCGCCATGGTGTTCCAGAACTACGCCCTGTATCCCCACATGACCGTTTATGACAACATGGCCTTCGGCCTGAAGCTGCGCAAGACCCCCAAGGATGAGA
>CAMVDI010000123.1 GCA_947166205.1 uncultured Clostridia bacterium | reverse complement strand
CGCGGCCGTTGGCGTCGCCTTCGATCATGATCTCGATGAAGGCCTTGTTGACCATGTCCATTTCCTTCTGGCATTCCCCGTAGGTGAAGTCCATCTCCTTCCCGCCGATGATGGCGGGCAGGTTCGCCAGGTCCTTCGGGCAGACCCAGTCCAGCGTGATGTTGGAGAAGGGCGCCTGGGTTCCCCAGCGGGAGGGCGTGTTCACCCCGTAGATGAAGGACTGGATGCATTGCTTGACTTCCTTCTGGCTCAGGCTGTCCACCCGGACGAAGGGCGCCAGGTAGGTATCAAAGCTGGAGAACGCCTGGGCGCCGGCCCACTCGTTCTGCATGATGCCCAGGAAGTTCACCATCTGGTTGCACAGGGTGGACAGATGGGAGGCGGGGGAGGAGGTGATCTTCCCGGGGACGCCGCCCAGGCCCTCCTGGATCAGCTGCTTCAGGCTCCAGCCGGCGCAGTATCCCGTCAGCATGCTCAGATCGTGCAGGTGCAGGGCGGCGGAGCGGTGGGCCTCGGCGATCTCCGGGTCATAGATCTCGGACAGCCAGTAGTTCGCCGTGATGGCGCCGGAATTGGACAGGATCAGGCCGCCCACGGAATAGGTCACCGTGGAGTTCTCCTTCACCCGCCAGTCGTTGATATGCAGATAGTTGTCCACCAGATCCTTGTAGTTCAGCAGGGCGGAATTCACGTTCCGGACCTTTTCCCGCTGCTTCCGGTAGAGGATGTAGGCCTTGGCCACGTCGGCGTAGCCCGCCTCGCTCAGAACCTTTTCCACACAGTCCTGAATCGTCTCCACGGCGATTTTCCCGTCCCGGATCATGGGCTCGTATTCCGCCGTGACCCGCAGGGCCAGCATGTCGATGACGCTGGGGTGATACTGCTTGTCCAGCGCGACGAAAGCCTTGGTGATCGCGTCGGAAATCTTGCTGATCTCAAATTCCGCGATCTTTCCGTCCCGTTTTACAACCTGATACATTTTCTGCCTCCCTTTCCGCGGAGAAAGCCGCGGTTCCTTTTCCTGATTTTTCTATCTCCGGCCTGCCCCGGGCGTCCGCCGGGCCGGGCCGTTTTTCCGCAAAATGAAGAATGCCTCCGCTTTCGCGTGCCCGTCCAATATAGCACCGAAGGGAGGCAAAGTCAATATATAGAATTGTATTTTTTGTTTTCACCACAATATGTTGTGTCCGGCCGTTATTCGCCCTATTCGCCCCGGATCAGCACTTCCGCCGCGTGGGGCCGCATGATCTCCTCCCAGCGGCGCAGATCCTCCGGATCCGGCGCGTGGAGCCCCGCGAAGGGCACGGACTCCCGGTCCGTGAAAACCTGAATGGCGTAGCGTCTGGCCCCGTGGATCCATTCGCCCATGGCCCGGAAGCTGTCATCGTCGTGAAACTCCTTCACCGCGGTGGTGCGGAACTCATACGCCCCGCCGGAGGACAGGAGGAGAGCCGCGCTTTCCCGCACCCTCCCCAGGTCAAAGGCCTCCAGCCCGACGGTCCGGGCATACCGGTCCGGGCTGTTTTTCAGGTCCATGGCCACATACTGGGCCAGCCCTTCCTCCAGCGCCCGGCGGAGCCGGTCCGGATGCGTGCCGTTGGTATCCAGCTTCACGCTGTATCCCAGCTCCCGGAGAGCCCGGAGCAGATCCAGGCTTTCCTCCCGCAGCAGGGGCTCGCCCCCCGTCACGGCCACGCCCTCCAGCAGGCCTTTCCGCTTCCGCAGGAAGGCCAGCAGCTCCTCCTCCTCCATCACCGGCGCCGCCGTACCCTCCGCCAGGTCGCTGTTATGGCAGAAAGGGCAGCGCATGTCGCACCCGTTCAGAAAAACCGTGCAGGCGATCCGCCCGGGATAATCCAGCAGGGTCATTTTCTGCAGCCCGTAAATCTTCATTCCGGCCTCCCCTTTTCCCGAAAAAAAGCGCCTTCCTCCCGGCCCGCCCCGTGATTTGCGGCGGTGTCCGGCGGAAGGCTCGTCCCTGAAAGTGCAGGCGCTTTACAGCAGCTTTTTCCGAAGCTCCTCCGGAGAAAGGCTGCTCAGATCCGCCGGCGCCACGTCAAACAGCGTGCAGCAGCCGTACCGGCCCCGGGCGTTCATCCTTCCGACGGCCCGGGCGCAGCTGAGCAGGACGGAGCCGGTAAACTCCGGGTTGGAGTCCAGCTTCAGGGAGAAGGACATCACATGCCCCACGCCCGCGCCGGTCTCTCCGCTGCGGATCACCTCGCCCCCGTGGGGCAGGGCGCTGTGGTCCCGCCGGAGCTCCTCTT
Source organism: uncultured Clostridia bacterium (assembly GCA_947166205.1). Next base: position 3,192 of record CAMVDI010000123.1, on the reverse strand, counting down.
CGGAGATGAAATGCACCGTCGTGTCATAGTCCGCGAAGTAGTTGGGCATCTCCCGGATCTCCTTTTCGATCCGCGCCGGATCCGCCCCGTCCTCCAGCACCACAAAGCACTCCCGAAGATGCTTGTCCCGGACGGTCAGCTCCGGCCGCTCCCCGGCCTTCACCCGCCGGACGGCTTCCTCCACGGGAATGGTATACTGCCTGGCATCCTTCACCCCGGGAATCCGGCGCACGGCGTCGCTGTGCCCCTGGCTGACGCCCCGGCCCCAGAAGGTATAGTCCTTCCCGTCCGGCAGGGCCGCGTTCATATACAGCCTGGCCAGCGAGAACAGCCCCGGATCCCACCCGCCGCTGATCAGGGCGGTGTGCCCCGTCTGCAGTGCGGCCTCATCGACCCGGGCAAAATGCTCCGGAATCCGGGCGTGGGTATCGAAGGAATCCACCACGCTGAACCGCCGGGCCAGATCCGGCGTCATCTCCGGCAGATCCGTGGCGCTTCCGCCGCAGAGAATCATCACGTCAATCTTTCCGATGAAATCCTCCGCCCGGTCCGCGGCGTATACCGACGCGCCGGTGGCGGTTTTCACCCCCGCCGGATCCCGCCGGGTGAACACGCCCGCCAGCTCCATATCCGGGTTCTTCGCAAAGGCCTTTTCCACGCCCCTGCCCAGGTTTCCGTATCCGTAAATACCGATCCTCACGGCTTTCCCTCCTGTCTCCGGGCCCCGATCCGGGCGCCGTCCCGTCCCTCCGGACGGATTATTCCTTCAGCAGATCCTTCATATCGTACAGACCCGGCGCCTTTCCCATCAGAAAGCGGGCCGCCTTCAGGCTCCCGTCCGCGAACACGCCCCGGCTCCAGGCCTGATGCCGCAGGGTCAGGCTCTCCGTCTGCGTCCCGATGATCACCTCGTGAACGCCCACGATGTTTCCCATCCGGATCGCGTGGATCCCCACGTCTTCCTTCTCCCGCTTTCCCTGGCCGCTGCGGCCGGGAACCGCCCTGGCCCCGGGCCGGACCTCCTTCACCGCGTCAAAGAGCGCCAGGGCCGTACCGCTCGGAGCGTCCAGCTTCCGGTCATGGTGCTGCTCCACGATCTCCACCTCCGCGTCCGGATAGAGAGCCAGGGCCCGCTTCACCAGATCCGTCAGCACGGCGATGCCCAGGCTGTAGTTGGCCGCCAGGAAAACCGGAATCTCCTTCGCCGCGGCGCGGACCGCCTCCTTCTCCTCCGGCGTCTGCCCGGTGGTGGCGAGCACCAGGGGCAGCTTTCTCGCCTCCGCGAAGGCCAGCAGCTCCCCGGTCAGGCTGTGATGGCTGAAATCGATGATCACGTCCGCCTCCGCGGCGCAGGCGTCAAAGCTCCGGACGCAGGCGTCCGTGTCCTCCGGGATCATGGGATCCACCCCGAGAACGATCCGGGCGTCCTCCGCCCGCTCCGCGGCGGCCCGGACCTCCCGGCCCATGTGGCCCTCGTAGCCCGTCAGAATAATCCTCACGCGTCCAGCACCTCCTTCAGCGCCCGCAGCAGCTCCTCCTCATGGGCCTTCTCCATGGGCACCAGCGGCAGCCGCAGCCGGTTCTCCCCGAAGCCCAGGCAAGCGCAGGCGGCCTTGGCGGGGATCGGATTGGTCTCGATCATCAGCAGGTTCATCAGATCCAGCAGGCGCAGCTGCATTTCGGCGGCGCCGGCGGCATCCCCGGCGAACCAGCGGTCGCACATGGCGCTCATCTGGCGGGGCGCCACGTTGCTGGCCACGGAGATGACGCCCAGGCCACCCAGGCTCAGAACCGGCACCGTCTGGTCGTCACACCCGGAGTAAACGGCGATCCCGTCCCCGCAGAGCCGGCGGATCCGGGCCACCTGGCTCAGATTCCCGCCCGCCTCCTTGACCGCCGCGATCATGGGATGCCCGGCCAGGGCGGCCACCGTCTCCGGCAGCATGTTCAGCCCCGTCCGGGAGGGAACGTTATACAGGATGCAGGGCTTGTCGCTCACGTCCGCGATGGCGCGGAAGCTGGCCTCCAGGCCCCGCTGGGTCGTCTTGTTGTAGTAGGGGGTCACCAGCAGCACGGCGTCCGCCCCCAGCCGGCAGGCCAGCCGCGTCCGCTCCATCGCCCGGGCCGTGTCGTTGGACCCGGCGCCGGCGATCACGGGCACCCTGCCCGCGGCCTCCGAAACCGCGCAGGAAACCAGATCCCGATATTCCTCCGGGGAGAGCACGGAACCCTCGCCCGTGGTCCCGGCGACGATCAGCGCGTCCACCCCGTTCTCCAGCTGATAGGCGATCAGCCGGGAAAAAGCGTCAAAATCAACACCCTTCTCCGTAAAAGGCGTGATCAGCGCCGTTCCAACGCCCTGAAAAATCCGCGTCTTCATCCCGATGGCTCCTTTCCCCCGAAAGCTGTGTTCAGACAGCGGCTGTCCGCCGCCTCATGTTCTTCTGCATCTTATCGCATCCCCCCGCCCGCGTCAAGGAAAAACACAACCAGAACAATCACCCGGGAGCCATTCCCGCGATTGACAATCCGGGCCGAATCGGATAGACTGAAAGCCGGAAGAAGGCTTCCCTTTGTCCCTACGATTTAGAAGAAGGAAAGGAATGATTCCCATGATGAAACTGGTTTTGGTCCGCCACGGCGAAAGCGAATGGAACAAGCTGAATCTCTTTACCGGCTGGACGGACGTGGATCTGAGCGAAAAAGGCCATGAGGAGGCCAAAGCCGCCGGTCAGCTGCTGAAGGCGGAAGGATACGATTTTGACATCTGCTACACTTCCTATCTGAAGCGCGCCATTCACACCCTGAATCATATTCTGGACGAGATGGACCGGGCCTGGCTCCCCGTGGTGAAGTCCTGGCGGCTGAACGAGCGGCACTACGGCGCCCTCCAGGGCCTGAACAAGTCCGAAACCGCCGAGAAATACGGCGAGGAGCAGGTCAAGATCTGGCGCCGTTCCTTCGACGTGAAGCCCCCGGCCCTGGAGGAGACCGATGAGCGCTCCGCCGTGAATCAGGCCATGTTCCGGGATGTGGACCGGAAGGACCTTCCCGCCTGCGAAAGCCTGGAGACCACCATCGAGCGCGCCGTTCCCTATTTCAACGACGTGATCCGCAAGGACATGGCCGCCGGCAAGCGGGTCATCATCGCCGCCCACGGCAATTCCCTCCGGGCCCTGGTCAAGTATTTTG
>CAMVDI010000122.1 GCA_947166205.1 uncultured Clostridia bacterium | reverse complement strand
ATCCACGGCCAGATAGTATTTCACGCTTCAGTCTCTCTCCTTCCGTTTTCTTCTTCCGGGCGGTCCGGCTCCGGCCCGAGCCCCTCCAGCGCCTCCCGCACCGCCCTTGCGTACGCCTCCGCGCCCTTCCGGCGGGTATGGGTATGATCCGGCAGCGTCCTTCCCGGCACCGCCGGGTCGGGACTCTCCATCAGATAGAATGCCTTGCTGCCTTCCTCCCCGGCTTCCGTCACCAGGCGCCGGCTCTCCCGATACAGGTCGATCAGCGGGACCTTTTCCTCCCGGGCCAGTTCCCGGACCACTTCCTTGTATTCCCCGTGGCTTTCCAGAAGCCGGCCATCCTCAAAGTCCCGGATGCAGATGGGCGTCATCAGCACCGGCCGGGCGCCCCGGTCCCGGGCAAAGCGGAGAAAGGTTTTCAGGTTCTCCCGGAATTCCGTCCGGGGCTCCGTATGCCGCTCCGGCCTGTCGCCCTCGTCGTTGTGGCCGAACTGGATCAGCATCAGATCCCCCGGGCGGATTTCGCCCGCCAGCCGGTCCAGTCTCCCCTCCGCCAGAAAGGTCTTCGTGCTTCTGCCCGCCATCGCGTGATTGCGGATCCCGGCCTCCGGCATCATCTCCGCCAGGGCCTGGCCCCATCCCACGATGTCGGTTTCCGCCGGGTTGTAGGCCGCGGCGGTGGAATCGCCGCAGATAAAAACGCTCATGCCTCTCCTCCGCTCCGGCTCAGTCCCGGAGCCAGGACGCCAGCTCCGGATACGCGCGCATCTCCCGCGCCACCAGGGCGCAGATCGCCCGGGCGCCCTCCGCGTTGAAATGGGTCTGATCGTCATGCCCCTCCGGATAGTCCGGATGCTCGCCCGGCGCCAGCCGGACGAAGAGCTTCGCGGTCTCCTCCGGCCCCAGGGACAGGTACAGCTCCCGGCTGTCCCTGAGCAGGTCGCACAGCGGAATCTTCTCCGCCGCCGCCAGGTTCCGCACCGCCAGCGGGTATTCCCCGTGGGTGAAGAGCAGGCCGCCGTCCCCGGTGAAGAACCGGCGCTCACAGGAGGTGATCAGCACGGGCTGCGCACCCTTTCTCCGGGCGGCTTCACAGTACATGCGCAGCTGTTCCGGATAGGTGCTGTCCGGATCCGTATGCCGCTCATCCGGCTTCTCGTCGTTGTGGCCGAACTGGATCAGCAGCAGATCCCCCGGCTCCATGCCCTCCTCCACCGGCCCGAACAGTCCTTCCGCCCGGAAGCTGCGGCTGGAGCGGCCGCTCAGGGCGTGGTTCCGGACGGTCACATCCTCCCGGACGAACTCCGGCATGGCCCATCCCCATCCCCGGAACGGGGGCTGATTGTCCTCCACGGTGGAATCCCCGATAATCCACATGGTCCGCATACAGCTCACCAATCCTTTCGGACCTGATTCAGGTCAATGACGCATACCTGGGCGATGCCGTTCTCATCCGGGCTGGAAAACAGGATCTGATCCCCCTTCCGGTTGAAGGAGGGATGCTGATGGTCCGCGCCGGTCCTGCAGCTGCCGGTGGTGGCGATCAGCTTCGTCTTTCCCGTGGCCCGCTCGATCAGCACCACGCCCTCCTGCACCCGGGTGCCCAGATAGCTGATCCGGTCCGCGCAGAGCCATTTGTGATCCCGGCTGATGCAGGGGTGCAGCAGCTGGAGGCTCGAGGCCGCCACGTCGAAATGCCGGCCGTCCCTGTCGCCGATGATGATGTTCCCGGTATGGGTTTCGCCCTTCTCCCCGTCCACAAAGCCCGCGGGATCCAGCTTCATCAGCGCCATCTCCGTGCCGTCCGCGCTCCAGACCTCGTGGGTGATCCACTCGCTGGGATGCTCCACATAATAGGGCCGGACATACCGCTCCTTCACGTCGAACATCCAGGTCCGCTGGAAGGCGTCCCCCTCCGTCTCATGGATGTAGAAGATCAGGTTCTCATCCGTGGGGCAGATCTGGGCATGGCCCAGGCGGTAGTCGCTCTGGTAAACGGTCTCCGCCTCTTTCCCGGGGTCGAGAATGACAAGGGCGTAGTACTTGTTGGCCAGATGGTAGCTGCAGGCGATGCGGCCGCTGTCCGCCGCCGTCAGATGTCCGGTGATCTGTCCGCCCCTGGGCAGATCGCCGATCCGCTTCATCTCCAGCGTGTTCAGCTCCACCGCGTAGACTTCCGTCTCGTTCCGGCAGGTATAGCCGATGTTCTTCTCCCGGTCCGTGGCGAACCCCCGGTAGCTGTCGTCGGTCACCCGGGTCAGCTCCCCGGTGCTGACCTCCGCCCGCCAGCATCCCCCGTCCGTCCTTCCGGGCTCCTGGTCCCTGATGAAGAAGAAGTACCGGTCGTCCGCGGAGAAGTTCTCGCAGGTGAAGTACAGCTTGGCGTTCCGCTCCGGACCCTCCGTGTAGCGGCGGATCTCATATCCCGTAACCGGGTCCCTGTAGATGTTCATTCGCTTTTCCTTCCTCTCCTCAAAGCTTCACCGTGCTTCCGCCGGGAATGGCCACCGGCGCCCCGTCGTTCACCGAGATCCAGCAGTCCCTGGCCGAGGGATTGCTGACAAAGCTGTTGTCCGCGGAAAAGCGCAGACGGGCAAAGTCGTCCATGGCGTCCATGAATTCTATATTCGTGCAGTACCAGATATCTTCCTTCCCGCCCATCATCCGGCAGAAATTCTCGATCAGGTCCCAGTTGTTCCGGTCGTCGAATTCATAGCTGTGGCCCCAGACATACATCAGATAGAGATACTGCCGCTTGAACAGTCCCAGAAACTGTTCCCCCAGCTCCATCAGCCGGTGGTTGTGGTGGCAGGTGGCCTGCCAGCGGTAGGGATTCTCCGGCAGGCCGAAGCCGTCCGAGGAGCCCACCACCCGGGCATAGCGGATTCCGCAGGAGGGGAGCAGATTCTCGATCTCCCGGCTTACGGATCCGTTGGGATAGGCGAGGCCCCGGACGGGATATCCGGTCTTCCCCTCCAGCCAGGCCCGGTCGTCCAGCACTTCCCTGGCTGCCTCCGGCAGGGGGCAGCGGGCAATGGTGGGATGGGTCGCCGTGTGGCAGGCCACCTCATGCCCCCGGTACAGCTCCGGAATCTCCTCCGGGTCGATCCGATCCCCCCGGTCCCACAGGGCGCTGTTCAGATTGAAAGTGCCCCGGATGCCGTACCGGTTGAAGATTTCCACCAGCCGGCGGTCCTGGGTCCGGCCGTCGTCGTAGCTCATGGTCAGGGCTTTATGCTTTCCCCCCGGAAAGCAGCAATAGATCCGGTTCATCCGCTTCGGTCCTCCTCCCCCGGCCCCGCGCCGGGTCCTGTGGCTGTCCGCCCGGGGCGGACGGCCCTGTGTCCGTTATCACCGGGAGCGGGGCGCCCCCTCAGGGGCCCCTCCGCCTTCCCGGAAAGAGGGGGCTGCCGCGGAAACGCGGCAGCCCCGGAGCCCTCCGGCTCCCGTTTCATGGTTCAGTTGGAATCAGTTCTGCGTGGCATGATAGGCGGCGTTGTATTCTTCCGTCATCTTGGCGCCGCCCTCCTCGCTCCACTGCTGCCAGGCAGCCCGCAGGCCGTCCTCATCGATGATGCCGGCGATGTACTGCACAGCGGCGTCGGAGATGATCTGCTTCAGCGTGGTGCCGAAGGCCACGTTGGTCTCGCTGATCAGCGGATAGCAGGGGTTACCCACGGCGTACTGGCCGTAGTTCAGGTTGAAGTCGCTGTCCTCCTGCCGCCGGGCGGGCAGCATCATGGGGATGCACAGATCGCCGGGGACGTTCATGCCCAGCTGGTTCAGGCTGTGCTGGATCAGGTGGATCTGGGCGGTCACGTCTTCTCCGGATTCCGGAGCCGCCAGGCGGTAGCCTTCCGCGTCGAGCCAGTAGGTCACATCCTGCACGCCCCAGTTCAGCAGCATCTGTCCTTCGGGGCCGTTGCACCAGTCGAGGAACTTCATGACCTTGGGCAGGTCCTCTTCCTTGACGGACTTGGTCACGACGATTTCACCGGAGAAGCCGGCGTTCTGGGCCCAGAGGGTGATGGATCCGTCCGCCTTCTTCAGGCCGGGGATCATCTCGAAGATCTGCTCGGTGACGCCTTCGTTGTTCTGGAACCATTCCTGCTGACGGTAGGCGTTGTCCAGGCAGTCAAACCGCATGTAGGCCTTGCCGGTCCGCTCGATGTTGTCCCAGTTGGTGGAGTCGATGGTGGCGAAGTTGGGATCGATGCCGCCGATCTCATACAGATGGCGCAGCCACTTCAGGCCTTCCAGATAGGCGGGATCCTCATGGGCGGGATAGATGTCGCCGTTCTCGTTGACGCCCCAGGTGTCCGGCGCGCCGAAGGCGACGGTGATGACGTTGATGGTGCCCTCGGTGTAGGAGATCATGTTCAGCGCGTAGGCGTCATGCTCCTTGCCGTAGGCGGTCAGGGCTTCCGCCAGGGCGGTCAGCTCCTCGATGGTCTCGGGCTTCTTCTCGATGCCGGCGGCCTTGGCGATGTCGCTGCGGTAGTAGATGCCCGCCCGGGGATACGCCCGGCTGCGGTAGATGCCGTAGATCCGGCCGTCCACGGAGATGTTGTTGTACACCTTCTCGGAACCGGCGGCCAGGTAGGGATAGTTCTCCGCGTCCCGGACGAACTCGGTCAGATCCCAGAAGGCGCCGGCGCGGGCGGATTCAATGATGGAGGCGCCGCGGGCGTCGGTCAGGGCCATCAGCATGGGCTTGTTGTTGTCGCTCAGCGTGGTGTTGATGGCGTCGCCGTAGGTGGAGTTGGCCACAAAGTTGACCTTCAGCCGCACGCCGGTGGCCGCCTCGATGGCGTCCAGCACCGGGTTTCCTTCCACCTGGAAATCCTCGGTGGAGTAGAAGTCCGGCAGCATGACGGTCAGTTCAAAGGGTTCGTCGGCCGAGGCAAAGCTCATCAGGCTCAGGGCCATGACCAGGGCCAGCATCAGAGAAACAAGTTTCTTCATGGGTACTTCCTCCTTTTTTGTTTTGTTATCGTTCTGCGGAACCTTCCGTCCGCGGATAACCATGGAATCAGGTCAGCCCTTCAGGGCGCCGACCATGACGCCCTTCACGAAATACTTCTGCAGGAAGGGATAGACGCACATGATGGGTACGGTGGAAACAACGATGACCGCCATCTTGATGGACTGCTCCGGCGGCTGAACAAAGTTCGGGTCCATGTTCTGCAGGTCGCCGGCCGAGGCGTTGGCCAGGATGATGATCTCCCGCAGCAGCACCTGCAGGGGCCACTTGTCCCTGGCGCCGGACATGTAGATCATGGCGCCGAAGTAGGCGTTCCAGTGGCCCACCGCGTAGAACAGCCCGAAGGTGGCCAGCACCGGCAGGCTCAGCGGCAGCACGATCTTCCACAGGATGAGCACGTCGTTGCATCCGTCGATGGCGGCGGATTCCTCCAGCTCCTGGGGGATGCCCTGGAAGAAGTTCTTGACGATCATCATGTTGTACG
>CAMVDI010000121.1 GCA_947166205.1 uncultured Clostridia bacterium | reverse complement strand
CGATCATGTAGTCCACAACGGCACGCAGAAAATTACCTTCACCAAATTGAAGCACCTTCACCGGACGGGAAGGGGCGGGGGCCAGAGAGGCATTCAGACGTTCCATGGGTGCAACCTCCATCCGTTCTTCATTTTGCCGGGCATGAGCGGGAAACAGTTTCCTACGACGAGCATGATATCATTATTTCAGGGCGAGCGCAAGGGGATTGAAAAGGCGGGCAGAAACGCATATAATGGGCTGCGGTTTCGGCCCCTGCCCGGAGGCGGGGTTTCCCGGAGCGACGGAAGGAGCCTCCATGATCACGGATATTCACTGCCACGTTTTTCCCGACAGGATCGCCCGGAAGGCGGCGCTGAGCATCGGAGAATTCTACGGCATTCCCATGCAGCACGACGGGACGCTGGACGCCATGCTGGCTTTGGAGGACGCGGCCGGGATCGGGCGGACCTGCATTCATTCCGTGGCCGTCACGCCCCACTCCATGAGTTCCATCAACCGCTTCATCGCCGAATGCGTCGGCGCCCATCCGGGCAGGCTGACGGGCTTCGGTGCGATCCATCCGGACTGCGGGGACCTTTACGCCGTGATGGAAGAGGTGAAGGCGCTGGGGCTGAAAGGGTTCAAGATTCACCCGGACATGCAGCTCTTCGCCCTGGATGAGCCCCGGGCGATGCGGATGTTTGAGGCCATCGCGGCGGCGGGGCTCCCCGTGATCATCCATACCGGCGATCCGCGGCACGAGTATTCCCGCCCCCGCCAGATGAAACACGTGACCGAAGCCTTTCCGGATCTGACCTGCGTATGCGCCCATCTGGGCGGATGGGGAGAGTGGGACGAGGGGTGGAAGGAACTGGCCGCCTTCGAAAACGTATATGTCGATACCTGCAGCTCCCTGTACGCCATGAAGCCGGAGGACGCGGTCCGCGTGATCCGGACCTACGCGCCGGAGCGGGTGCTCTTCGGGACGGACTATCCCATGTGGGATCCCCGGGAGGAGCTGGACCGGTTCATGAAGCTGGAGCTGACGGACGGGGAAAGGGAACGGATTCTGGAAAAGAACGCGGACGCCCTGCTCCGGGAGCGGGACTGATCCCGGAAAACCTGGCCGGAAAGAAGGAGAAGGCGCCGCGGCAGGGAACAAGGTTCCGCGGGAAGACGGGGCCGCTTCGGACAGAACAGGGGCCCCGGGGCGGAAAAAAGGCGCCGCAGGACAAATAAAATACAGACGGATAGCCCGAAAAGGAGTATAATCCGGATACAGCAATCTGAAAGGAAGCGAACCATCATGCAGGAAATCACCGTGACGCTGACCCAGAGCCCGAAGACGAAGCCCCAGGACGAGGGAGCCCTTGGATTTGGACGGATCTTTACCGACCATATGTTCCTGATGAACTATGAAGAGGGAAAAGGCTGGTTCAATCCCAGGATCGTGCCCTACGGCGCCTTTGATATCGATCCGGCAGCCATGGTTCTGCACTACGGCCAGGCGATTTTTGAGGGGACGAAGTGCTACCGCCGGGAGGACGGCGGGCTCCAGCTGTTCCGGCCCGCGGACAACCTGGCCCGGATGACCCGCAGCGCCAAGCGGATGGGCATGCCCGCCCTGGACGAGGAGACCGCGCTGGAAGGCCTGAAGCAGCTGGTCCGTACGGACGCGGACTGGGTGCCCCATCGGGACGGCACCAGCCTCTATATCCGCCCCACCATGATCTCCACGGACGTGGGCCTCGGCGTGCACGCCAGCAAGACCTATCTGTTCTATATCATCCTGAGCCCGGTGGGAGCCTACTACAAGGAAGGCCTGAAGCCGGTCAGCATCTATGTTGAGGATGAGTATGTACGCGCGGTCCGGGGCGGCGTGGGCTTCACCAAGTGCGCCGGAAACTACGCCGCCTCCATTCTGGCGGGGGACATCGCCGAGAAGAAGGGCTTCAGTCAGGTGCTCTGGCTGGACGGCGTGGAGCAGAAGTATGTCGAGGAAGTCGGCTCCATGAACATGATGTTCGCCTACGGAAACAGGATTGTGACGCCGAAGCTGAACGGCTCCATCCTGCCCGGCATCACCCGGGACAGCGTGCTGAAGCTGGCCAGGCAGCTGGGCTTTGAGGCCGAGGAGGCGCGGCTGAACGTGGAGGAGATTTTCGCTGACGCGAAGAGCGGAAAGCTGACCGAAGCCTTCGGCACCGGCACTGCGGCGGTCATCAGCCCGGTGGGTACCCTGGCGCTGCGGGACGAGAAGATCACCGTGGGCGACGGCGGCATCGGGCGGATCAGCCAGAAGCTGTACGATACGCTGACAGGCATCCAGTACGGCCGCCTGCCGGACGAGAACGGATGGATCGTGAAAATCTGATCCGGACCAAATGAGACCAAAGGGAACCGAATGAGAGCCAAAACCGGAAGACGTTCATCCGGATGGATGGACAGGACGTTAAGCGTCTTGAGAAGCAGCCGCCTGGAGGCCTGCGGGAAAGAGCTCGCAGGCCTGGGCGGCTGCGGCCTTTTTGACGCGGAAACGACGGACACGGACGCGGAAAGGCTGTTCGAGCAATCGTATTACGCCTCAGAGGACCGGGAAGTCCGGCTGCATACGATCGAAGAGCTTCGGATGCGGGTGCTGAGCCAGTTTCCCGCGGAGATGGGGCTTCTGAATCAGGATGAATTCTCCCTGCTGCTGAAGCTGGCGCTTTTCGGCGGCGAAATGCCGATCCTGGACTGGAACGACGTGATTCCGGCCCGTTCCCTGGTCTACCGGATGTGGTGCCGGATGCGGCCGGAGCGGGGAACCTGGATCCGCATGCCCCGCCAGCTCTGCGTTTCCGCGCTGCTGATGCTGGCCAGTGAGGAGCTGAAAAAGGTCCGGGAGACGGTGGAGAGCGTCATCGAAACCGCGGACAACACGCTGTATCTGGCCGGGATGATGCCCGCAGAGATCGTGACGCGGGACATGGGATTTCAGCTGCAGGGCTCCCTGGCGGCGGACAAGCCGGAGTTGTATACCCGACTGATGAAATCCTCTTTTGAAACGGTCTGGAGCCGGGAGGGAAAGCTCATGCTCGTCCATCCAGGGCTGGCGGAACCGGATCTGCTGATCCGGGAGAAGAGCGGAATCGGCCTGGGGGTGGATCAGAGTTCCATGGAGGAGCTCTATGGCAGCCTGATGGATGTGGAGGACCCGCTGTACGACAACCTGATGAGCCTTGTGCAGGGGCTGTGCCGTCAGGAGACCACGGAAGAGGACGCGGTTGAGGATCTCATCCTGCTGGCCAAGCAGAACGCGCCGGTGGCGGAGATGCGGGAAGTTCTGGCCTCCAGGCTGATCTGCCTCCCCACGGAGGAGATGGTTTCCGTGCTGCGGGAGATGTACGACCGGATTCCCAGATGGCATTCGCTGAATATGGAGAGACTGCAGTGAAACTGAAAACGGCTGTTGTCGCCCCCCAGGGGGACGGCGAACGCGCGGACAGACTGGCCGCGAGGTACTTCCCGGAGCTGCCGGAGCGAAGCATCCGCGCGGCTTTTTTGCGCAGAGACGTCAAGCTGGACGGAAAGCGGGTTTCCAGGGAGGACCGGGCCCGGGCGGGGCAGGAAATGCGGATCTATCTGCGGGACGATGAAACAGAAGAGGACATCCTGCATGCGGTCTACGAGGACGAGGACGTGCTCCTGGTGAACAAGCCGGCGGGCATCTCCGTGGAGCCGGACGGAAAGGGCGGCGTCACGCTGACGGATCTGTGCGCCCGCCATGTGCGGGAGAAGGATCCCGGGGCGGAGGCCCCCATGGCGTGCCACCGGCTGGACAATCAGACCAGCGGGCTCTGTCTGTTCGCCCGAAACGCGGCGGCTCTGGAGATTCTGCAGGATGTTTTCCGGAACAGGGAGCTGGAGAAGGAGTATATCTGCCTCGTGCGCGGAACCCCCAAGCCCGCGCGGGCGGAATGCCAGGCCTGGCTGGTCAAGGACGCGCGGGCCGGAAGAGTCCGCGTGACCGACCATGAAGTGCCCGGGGGAAAGATGATCCGCACGGCGTACGAAACGGTGGAGGCGGGCCCGGTTTCCCGGCTGAGGGTTCGGCTGCTGACCGGACGGACCCACCAGATCCGGGCCCATCTGGCCGCGATGGGACATCCGATCCTGGGGGATGACGTTTACGGAGACCGGCGGTGGAACCGGGAGATGAAAACCCGGGCCCTGCGCCTGTGCGCGGTGAAGCTTACAATCGACACCGGCGGGAAGCTGCCCGCGATAGACGGGAAGGAATTCCGCGTTGATTCTCCCTTTTGAAGGGATACGCTCTGATGGACAACGCTGCGGACGGATAAGCGAAAAGTCAGCGCGCCGAACGGAAGAGCGTTCAGGAGAAACACGGAGAAAAGAAATACGGAGACGAAACCGCATAAAGGGACGCGCGCGGACGCGGCCGGAGAACGCCCGGGCCGAAGGACGGAGGCGGAACAGGCCGCCGGGGGGCGGCCCGTCAGAATCCCGGGGCGAAGGAACGCCCCGGCGGGGGAGAAAGCACATGGAACAGAAGGAAGTGACCCTGCGGCATCTGGAGGATCTGTGCGTCCGGGCCGAGAGAACCGGACGGCGTTTTTATTCCGGATTCCTGTCCCCGGCGGAGCAGGAGAATTTCCGCCGGCTGGCTTCCTCCAGGGATTACGCCTATTGCTTCCGGGGCGGCACGGAGCACGCCGAAAGGAGGATCCTGTGCGCCGGGGAGACGGATTCCTCCGGGGAGACGGATGCGGAGGAGATCCCGATCTCCGTGCTGAAGATCTCTCCCGTATCCGAAAAATACGGGGAAGAGATGAGCCACCGGGATTATCTGGGCGCCCTGATGAATCTGGGGATCGACCGGAGCCTGACCGGGGATATCCTGGTCCGGGGAAAGGAAGCCTGGGTCTTCTGCCTTTCCTCCGCCAAAGAGATGCTCGCCGGCGCGCTGAACCGGCGCGGGCAGACGGAGGTCCGGGTGACGGAGACCGACGCGGACGCCCCGGAGCTGCAGCCCCGCTTTGTGCCCATGGAGGTGAACGCGGCCTCGGAGCGGCTGGACGCGGTGACCGCCGCTTTCACCGGGCTGTCCCGGGAAAAGACATCCGAGCTGTTTTCATCGGAAAAGATCCTCGTGAACAGCCGGGTCGAGACGAGGCGGGATGTGCGGCTGAAGGAAGGGGACATCCTGACCGTGCGGGGATTCGGAAAAGCGGTCTATGACGGCGTTGCGAGGGAATCCCGGAAGGGGAGGCTTTTTCTTTCGCTGCGGAAATACGGATGAGCGAGTTCTTCCTGACCCTGTACGCCTTGTGCCGGAACGGTCCCAGGACGTTCCGAGCGAAAAATGGAAAAAGTTGAAAATCGGATTGACAGGACCGGAAAAAAGTGCTATCATGCCTATTGCTGTCGGGGGCGGCGGTCCTGAAGGAGCGTGTGAGCCTGGCCGGCAGGCAGTATCTGGGTGTGGCGCAGTTTGGTAGCGTGCTTGAATGGGGTTCAAGAGGCCGGAAGT
>CAMVDI010000120.1 GCA_947166205.1 uncultured Clostridia bacterium | reverse complement strand
TTCAGCCTGATTACCCAGTACCGGGACTGATCTATGCCGCCGTATCCATGGCTTTGGTCGGATTTGCAGAGGAACTGATCTTCCGAGGCTTCCTGTTCAAAGCCATGCTGAAGGACGGCAATGTGAAAGCAGCCGTCATCGTTTCCTCCGTCACCTTCGGGATGGGACATATTATAAATCTTTTTACCGGACATGAGCTGATTGCCACCCTCATCCAGGTGGTTTTCGCGGTTGCCATGGGCTTTGTCTTTACGCTCGTTTTTTACAAGAGCGGGAGCCTTCTGCCCGGGATCCTGGCGCACAGCTTCATCGACGTAACCTCTGTCCTTGCATCCGACGAAGGCTCCCAGTCTGTGAATTTGATCTTGCATATCGTGATCATTGTCATATCTGGAGCCTACAGCCTGTATCTGGCGAAACGCGTTGAGACGCCGGCAATCAATCGGGCAGACACAGAACAGGAGGATCTGGCATGAAAAACCATTCCTGATCTTCGGCGTGTCGCTGCTTGTGCCGGTTGTCAGCGGGTGGACGCCGCTGCCTCGCTGGGCGTGCGTGTTCAATATCCTCCCGCTGATGCTGGCACTGATGCCGACAAGAGTGGGTGGATCGGGCAACTGGGCCGGGGCGGTCATGTTCGCGCGCTTGTTCTTTCTGATATGGCCTGCCCGGTGATCGTTTCCGCATCCCGTCTCATATTCTGGTTCATGGCCTGTTCCTCCTCTTTGGGGAAAGGAAGCCATGCGCGCATGACGCACGCATGGCTTTCCGGGCATCGTATCACATTTTCAACTGCTTGACCAGCTCAGCCGCCATCTCCCGGCCGTTGATCTCATCCGCGTCCCAGGGGCAGCCGGATACCGCCGCCCGGTCAAACTGCGCGGTCAGTTCCTCCAGGCGCGTGTTCCCCTTCAGGCAGCCGCCCGTTTCATTCAAATGGGTGACGAGTACGGCAGAGGCCGCCCCGGGCAGGACTTCCCGGGCCGCCTCCAGATCCGCCCGCACCCGTTTCATTACAGCCGGGCCGTCAAACAGGCCGTAGCGCAGCGTTTCCTGGTGCGGGTTCGGCACGTTCGTCCGGTCGGTAATCCCTTCTCCGATTTGTTCCTTCGGGCATTCGGTGGGAAACGGGCCCGCCCCGTGGCGCGTCAGATAGGTCCGGGTGACGTAGCGGATCTCCGTGTCCGTTTCCCCGGAGAGCGCGGCGATGCGCTCCGCGCTGATCCGGGAGGTGGTCCGGCTCGGCGTCAGATACGGGAAATCCGCCCTGTTTTCCGCGTCGAGCGCCAACCCCTGTCCCGCCTCAAACAGCAGGGACGGATAGCCATCCGCCAGCTTTTTCCAGTCCCGGAAAGCCGCCGTGTTCTCCCGCATATCCAGCAGGTCACGCCATGCCGCGCTCACCAGCCCCGGATTCCCGATCACCGCCCGCCATTCCCGGTCCGCCGGCGCGCGCATCCGTTCCAGCCGCTCCGGAAGGTATTCCTCCGCGATTCGCCGGCAGTATTCCCGCCAGTCCGCCTCCCCCATCCCGCAAAGCTGTCCCCATGTCGGCGCCCAGTCCGTTTCCCGGTACCGCACCAGCGTTTCGTTGATCCCGCATCCGCAGGATCCGTGTCGCCGCTTTCCCCTGGACGCCTCGATAATCTGCCCCGCGATCATATCCCAGGGGGTGGATACGCGGCACTGTTCCGAGATCAGCAGCTTGGGCCGGATGCCGAACTCCTTTTCCAGTTCCTCCCGTTCCCGGACATACAGCAGCGGATTGACCAGAAAATCCTGGTCCGCGCAGGAAACCGCGCCCTGCAGCGCCGCTGAGCCGAAATGATGGAACACGTGCCGCCGCCCGTCCGGCAGGTCCACGGTATGGCCCCGCTGCGCCCCGCCGTTGATCAGCACGTTCAGCACAGGCGCCGCCATGCGCCGGGCCGACCACGCTGCCGCCAGTCCCTTTCCTTCGTCCCCGTAGCTGCATCCGATCACGATCACAGCGCGCCGCATTCTTTCTCCTCCTCCCTTTTCCGCCCTTCCCTCACCAGGCGATCAGGCGCAGGCCGGCCGGCTCCGTTTCCTCCGCCGCGCCGTTCACGCCGCCGGCGTATTCCGTGATAATCCGGACCAGCGTATCCGCGATGCTGTCCAGGTCGGTCTCGACCAGATGCCCCTCCGGAAGGATCTTTCCGAAGGAACGCCTGACCCGCTCCAGATACCTGTCCGGCTGCCGGTGGCAGACGTGCAGGTGCCAGATATCGTACTTTTCCGCCGCCTCCCGGTACAGGCGATTCGTATCCACGTCCTCCCGCAGGCTGTCCCCCGTGACATATTCCAGTTCCTTCCGGGGAAGATACGGATTCAGCGGCTCGTCTCCCATGGTGATCAGCAGCCCCCGTTTCCCCCTTTTCCAGCAGTCCAGCCGGGTATGCCGGGCGCCCATGTACCACGCGGCCGTATAGGATTCAAACGCGTTCCCCCCGCCGCCGTGTTCCATGAAGACCAGGTCCAGCTGCTCGGCGATGCGGATATCCGCCTCAAACTGGCTCATCTGAACCGGTGCCCGGTCATAGTTCAGGTCCCCGATGCCCATGACCAGGAATTCCACGTCCGGCAGTGTTTCATACAGCCGGGTCATGACCTCGTTCATCTTTTTCGCGACCTCCGCGGAGGCCATTCCCATGCTTCCGGTCACGTCCAGCGCCAGAATCACGGGAACGCTTTCCGGATGGTCCTCACTGTCACAGCACTCGCGGATGACGTTCCGGGGATTCAGCCGCGGATGCAGTTCCCGCTGGGTGAACAGCTGCTGATCCGTCAGGCTGCCGTCCAGATTTCCCGCGCTGTCGGTTTTCCGCCCCATTCCGGCGCTGTAGCTGATAAAGCTGTCTCTTGTCCAGTAGCCGTAACCCATGTTCACGCCTCCTCTTTTTCTTCCTCCTCGTCGTCCTCGTCAAACAGATCGTCCATAAACCCGTTCTTCCCGCCCAGCAGCATCAGCGGCAGGATTCCGGAAAGCCCGTTCTCCTTTCCCTTCAGCATTCCGGAAAGGATCATGTACTTCATCAGCTTCCCCGTGCCCTTTTTCCCCGTCACGCCGTTCCGGCCCATCAAGGATACGATCTTTCCGGAAGGGTAGGTATTTCCCATGAAAAGATGATGTTCCGGCAGCAACGTTTCAACGGTCGCGTTCTCAAAGTTGATGGCTGTCAGGGAGCTGTCCCCCGTCTCCGTCACGCATTTGGGTTTCCCGCCGGCCAGGATGATGTCCCCGGCCCTGACCCGGTTCGTCGGCACCACAAAGAAGAAATCGTCGCCGATGTCCAGCACAAACCGGTCGCAGTTCGTCAGGCGGCGGTGTTCGGCGTCATAGGTGCGGTACCCCGAAGAGGTTTTCACCGCGATCCCGCCGCCCATGGACAGCCGGCAAAGCCCCGGCGCCACTTTTCCGCAGATTCCGTCCAGCGCGTTCATACTTCATTCCTCCTTTTCGATTTCAGGCACACGCCTGTTTGGGCCGGTTTCGGGGTTCAAAAAAGGCGCAGCAGTGCTGCGGCGGACGTTTTCCGCTCCGTCCGCCGCGGAAAATTCGCCGCTTATTGTTCCCGTTTCAGCCGGAAAGCCACCGAGCGCTTCAGGTACTCCAGGTATTCCTCATCCCGGCACATGGCCTTTCCCGGGCTGTCGGACAGCTTCGCCACTGCCCGGCCGTTCACCGTCTGAAGCTTGATGACGATGTTCAGCGCCTGCTCGCAGGTATCGTTGGAGCAGAAGGTGCCGATGCCGAAGGACACCCTGGCCCGGTCCCGGAAATAATCGTACAGCGCCTGCGCCTTATCGAAGTCCAGGCTGTCGCTGAACAGCAGCAGCTTCGTCTTCGGGTCCGCCCCGTATTTTTTATAATGGGCGATCATCTTTTCACCCCAGGCATACGGATCCCCGCTGTCATGCCGCACGCCCGTGAAGTTGTTGACCATGGACCGGTTGAAGTCCAGCAGGAAGAGGTCCGTGGTGACCGTATCCGTCAGGGCGGTTCCGTTGTCGCCCCGGTACTCGTCATACCAGTCCTCCAGCGCCTGGTGGTTGGTGTAGGCCAGCGGAATGGAATCAATGCCCTGGTACATCTGGACGAACTCATGCGCGTATGTACCGATCGGCGTCAGGTTGTACTTCATGGCGAAGTATACGTTGGAGGTGCCGACGCAGTTCTTTGTCTCCGAAGTCAGCCGGCGGATCACCGTCTCCTCCCATTCCCGGCTGAGCCGGCGGCGGGCGCCGAATTCGGCGAAGGAGAACGTGTATTTTCCGCTGCGGAAATCCGCGATCTTCCGGTCCAGCCGCTCCCTGGCGGAGGCCAGCAGGGTCCCGTAGTCGTATTTCATGCGGAAATAGACCTCGTTCACGATCTCCAGCAGATAGATCTCGAACTGCATCGCCGAGAACAGGGGCCCCCGCACGACGATCCGAAGCTGCCCGTCCTCGTCCAGGGCGGTTTCCACATAATCCCGGATCGGATGCCACAGCCGGAGGAATTCCACATAGTCGTCCTTGATGAACCGGATGGAGCGCAGATAGTCCAGCTCTTCCTTTGTGAACCGCAGTCCGCACAGGTGGTCGATCTGTGCGTTGATTTCGCGGAACATCTCCGGTGTGAACCGGACGCCTTCGTTCCGGCAGCGGAAATAGTATTCACCGCTCAGGTTCGTATGCTTGTGAAAGATCACCTGATCCATGTTGAACTTGTACAGGTCGGTATCCAGCAGGGAAATCACAATCGGTTCCAGTTTCATTTTCTCTTCCTCCCTCGTCTTCACGGAATTACATGCCTTCAAACGGATCCAGCGTCAGGGGCATGCGGCGCTTGTGCATGTTCGCCTTTTCCCGTTTCCGGATCTTTTCGTCCGTCTCCCCGTCCCCGCTGCTCCCCAGGCGGATATAGCTGTGAATGTCCTGATAGCGGATGCCGAGGTTTTCCTCATCGCTGCGTCCCGTCAGGCCGTCCGCCGGCGTTTTCTCCACCAGGTCCCGGGGCAGCTCCTCCATCGTCAGTCCGACCCGGACCACCTCGACGCTGGTCAGTTTTCCCAGCACGGAGAAATCGCAGGAGGTATCCCCGTCCTTGGTGCAGTATCCGACGACGATCTCGCTCAGGTTGCCCGTCCCGGCCAGCCGGGCGTTCAGGGCCTGGGCAATATACCGCAGCACGGTCATCCGCAGCCGGGGCGGCACGTTGACGCCCGACTGCCGGCTCGGCGGAATGGCGAATTCCCCTTCCCCGGCCGTGGTTTCCGCCTGGTCCGTGACCGCCCGGAGCGCGTCATGGATTCCGCCGATATTGACCGTCCTCTGCCGGATCCCCAGGGCGGCACAGACCCGGAGGCTGTCGTTCAGGTCCTTCTGGACCCCGTCCGGCATCATCACGCCGTACACGTTTTCCTTCCCCAGCGCCCGCGCGCACAGCGCCGCGGTCACCGTGGAATCCTTGCCGCCGGAAATTCCCAGCACAACCCTGCTGAAGCCCTGGTCCCGGGCCGTGTCCCGGATCGCCTCGACCAGCCTGTCCCGGACGGTTTCCGCGTTGAATGTGTATTGTTTCATCCCTGTT
>CAMVDI010000119.1 GCA_947166205.1 uncultured Clostridia bacterium | reverse complement strand
CGTGGAAGCCGTTGGGGTAGATCTTGTTGATGTTTTTCAGCGTTAAGTAGGCCATGAGGTTTACCTCCTCTGTTTTTCCATGGGAAATGATTCAATCGGCGGCAGCGGGGCGCCGGGCTTCAGGAACCGGAAGAAGAAACCTTCCGCCTGGCATCCCGGACAATCCGCGAAAGCAGGTGCTTGCAGCCCAGAAACAGCAGATCCCAGAGCGTCACGAACAGCCCGAAAAGCAGGGGCTCCACGTTCAGGACGGCTGTCCCGTCCGGCCCGGAGAAAAGGGTGTTGATGCCGCTGTAGGTCATCATGGTACAGACGATCAGCAGCAGGGCGTAGAGAATATCGGGGGGCAGGAAAACCAGGCTCTTGCGGGGGAACATCATCCAGCGGTCGTAGGCGCCTTCGGTTTTCGCCATGAACCGGTAGATGTTCTTCGTCAGCAGGTGGGTCACCCCGCCCAGAGCGATGCCCAGAATCAGGATCAGGTCCCACTGATTCAGAGAGTAGGTGCTGAGCCCCCAGATGAAGAAGTAGCAGATTACCCCGGCGAACCAGAACTTGAGCAGCAGCGCCTTGACCCAGTCCGACAGGTGAACCCGTGGACCCGCGTGATACCGGCGCAGCTCCTGCTTCGAAACCGGGGGAGAATTCTCCGGCGAGGCGGTGACCAGGTCATCCACGGCCTTCAGGTTCAGATGATAGGGATTCTTCTCCTGCGGGGCGGGGGCCGCCTTTTCGCGGGGAGAAGAGGGGAGGGGATTTCCGCCCTTCAGGGAGGCGCCGTGGGGAAACTCCAGCTTCTCACGGGGAGCCGAGGCGCGGGCGGGGGATTTCTTTTTTCTGGCCATGGATCATTCCTGAGAGATATCGATGGCGGCCATGTCCCCGCTGCCTTCGACCTGGATGCTGGTGTTGATCTTCTTGAGCAGGGGCGTATAGACCGGCAGCAGCGCGGTCAGCGCCAGACCCACGAGCAGGATGATCTTATGTACATCCAGCACATGCTTGGCGTTGGCCACGAAGATGTTCTTTCCGGTGGGATCGATCCGGTTCGTCTCCCGGGTGATGGCGATGGTGATTCTTCCTCCGTAATAGATATCGCAGAAGATCAGCCCGCCGACCATGACCACCATCAGCGCCAGCATGGGAATGTTCACCTTTTTCCGATGCGGGAAGGCGTTCAGGAAGCAGACCAGGCTCAGGGCGGAGAAGAGCATGGTGGCGAACTCCGTCAGCCCCATGTGAGGCCCGTTGATCAGGGCGGTGGTGTTTGAGATCTGGGTCAGATTGAAGGAATAATACAGGAAGGCCAGGACCATCACCACCAGGGGGATCATGTTCGGCTTCCGCTTCAGGGAGACCAGGCGCTTCCGGAAGAATTCGCGGATGCGGGCTCCGAATCCGGGCTTAGTCTTCGCATTGGCCATGGATTACTCCGCCTCCTTTCGGATGGCATTCGTGGTTTCGGGATCGAAGAAGTGCATGCGGTTGAAGTGGACGGGCACCAGATCCCCGCCCTTGTAATCGCTCCAGCCTCTGAGCTTGGCGGTGATGTGGCTTCCGCCGGTCAGGGCGCCGTGCACCAGCGTGTTCATGCCCAGATTCTCGTTGGTGGAAACCTTGATCGAGAGATCGCCGCCCTCGGAGATGTCCTCGGGCCGGACGCCCAGGATGATCTTTTTCCCGGAGCAGGCGGACAGCAGGTCCTTCTGCTCATCGGAGAGGGGCACCGTGAAGCCCTTGCCCTTCAGCACCCCGTCCTCAAAGACGGTATCGAACATGTTCATGGGCGGCAGGCCGATAAAGGTGGCGACGAAGGTATTGTTCGGATGATCGTAGAGCTCCAGGGGCGTACCGATCTGCTGGACATGGCCCATGGACATGCAGACGATCCGGTCCGCCAGGGTCATGGCCTCGGTCTGATCGTGGGTCACGTACAGGATGGTGGCCTGCAGGCGCTTGTGCAGCAGGAGGATCTCCCGCCGGGTGGCGCTGCGGAGCTTCGCGTCCAGGTTGGAGAGCGGCTCGTCGAAGAGGAAGACCTTCGGATTCCGGACGATGGCCCGGCCCATGGCGACGCGCTGGCGCTGGCCGCCGGAAAGCTGGGAGGGCTTCTTGTTCAGCTGGGCGGAAAGATCCAGAATCTCCGCCGCGGCCAGCACCTTCTTATGAATCACATTGGGATCTTCCTTCCGCAGGGTCAGGGAGAAGGCCATGTTCTCATAGATGGTCATGTGGCCGTAGAGGGCGTAGTTCTGGAACACCATGGCCATATCCCGGTCCTTGGCGGGAGCCTGGGTGATGTCCTTGCCGTCCAGGAGCAGATGGCCCCGGGAGATATCCTCCAGCCCGGCGACCATGCGCAGGGTGGTGGACTTTCCGCAGCCGGAGGGACCCACCAGAACGATGAGTTCCCCGTCCTTCACATCCAGGTTGAAATCATAGACGGCCTGGACATTGTTATCGTAAATTTTATCCAGGTGCTGCAATTGAAGCTGAGCCATATTGCTTCCTCCTTACGCTTTTGCCGCTTCCACAGCAGCGATATGGGCGGAGAGCGCCCTGCTCTTTCTCCAGTTGATGATCCCGCTGGCGAACAGGCAGACCGCGGAGGCCGCCAGGCAGATCAGCATGAAGATGAACTGGCCGTTTCCCATCACCTGCTGGCCGGCAACCACGGCGCTGTGGGCCTGCACGGGGTAGATGAAGATCCGGACGATCTGCCCGCAGCCCAGGAGAAGCAGCAGCCAGGAGTAATTGCGCTGATAGCTCTTCACGCCCTCGGAAGCCAGGAAGGTGGCCAGCAGAAAGACCAGATTATAAAGGATGGAGGCGCCGATCAGGATCGTATAGTAGTACGTTCCCACATCGGATTTATACAGACTGATAAAGAAGAGCACATCGAACACGATCGCGAGAATCGCCAGGCGGGAGGAGGTGGTATTCTTGGTATAGCGCATACGGTCAAGCCGCGTATATTCTTCGTTCATGCTTTACACCGCCTTTCCGGCCAACAGGGCGGCTTCGCCCCGCATGAGCCTTCTTTTCCAGATTACGTTCACAATCAGCAGCACGGCCGCGAGAAGGACCAGTGCGAAAACCAGATAATGGATATCGAACCAGAAGGTGGAATCCTTCGTCATGACCGGAGAATCCCAGATGCCGGCCCACATCTCCAGCGACTCAAAGTCCACCGTGTTGATGAACTGGGTTTTGAACGCCGAGATCTGCAGGTGCGCCCAGACGGCGACGCCCACCTCGGCCACCACGTTGAGGCAGGTGGCCACATAGTTTCCGATATAGTATTTCCTGCGGGAGGAGGTATTGGTCACAAAGAGCAGCGCCGCCAGCAGAATCAGCGCCAGGGAGCTGATCAGCAGCTGGTGGTTGAAGGGCTGCATGTCATAGTAGATGATGGAGCCGGGGACATCAGTCTCTTCCAGATTATCCGGGTTCCTCATCATGGGGTAGAGGCTGTCGTACAGATCGGTCAGCATACCCAGCGAATACACGAAGACAAGCGCCGCCGCAATCAGCGCAAAGAGACAGATCATTCGCTGGAGCTTCATTTGCTTCTTATACATGACGATTCCCCCTGCTTCAAGTTTTCCCCTTCCCCCTCCCCCGAAGGAGAGGGGGAAGGAGGGGATTCAGCGCTTACAGCGCGCTGAGGGATGAATGATTACTTGGACAGTCCTTCGTAATAGGTGAGCAGCTTCTTCCAGGCGCTTTCCTTCAGGGCCAGGTACTGCTTGCCGTGCCAGTCGCCGGTCACGGTGGCGGCCAGCGCCTCAGCGGAATCGGACAGGCCGTTCACGATGATGTCCACGAACAGGTTCTCGCCGCCCTTGCCGGAGGAGAACTTGCCGTTGGCGGTCAGCTCAACATAGGTGTTCAGCAGGTCATTCTCGTTCTTGGTGTTGGGCAGCACGGTGGGCACGGAGGTGTACCAGGGATTCTCGGAGACCTCCAGCAGCGGGTGCTTGATGGTGCCCAGACCGATGGCGGTGGAGATGTAGCCGGCGCCTTCCTTGCCGACTTCGTGAGTGCACTGATACTCAAAGGCCTGGCTCTTCACGAAGGACAGGGTGGAGCCCAGATACTGACGGGCGTAGTTGGTGTAGTTGCCTTTGGCTTTCTCCCACAGCTCGGCGTAGGTAGCGTCCGCGATGACGGGCATCTGCTTGCCGTTGAAGAGGAAGGTTTCGCCGGCCTTCCTGAAGGCTTCGGGACCGTAGGACATCAGGATCTGGCCTTCTTCGGAATAGGCGTAGTCGATCAGGGCCAGGGCCTTGTCCAGGGCGCCGGGGTTGGACTCGACGCCGGCCTTGGAGATGGCCCAGGCATCGGTCTTCACGGAACGCCAGGATTCGGTGAACCGCATGAAGACGCCGCCCTCGGTTCCGTCGAACCACTTGGCCACGGGCACCATGACGGCCATGTACTTCTCGCCCTCCTGGAGCTTGGTGGCGTTCATGACGGTCTGGGTCTGGTTGTAGTCATAGGAGAGGAAGCCGTTGTCATTCTCCAGATAGGTGGAGGAATTCTCTTCCGCGGCGTCGACGTACGCCTTGGAGATCAGACCTTCGGAAACCATGTCATGCATCCGGCCCAGGGCTTCGTAAGTGGCGGCTTCCTGGCGGGCGTCATGCAGCTGGCCGTCGGTGCCGAAGAACAGGTAATCCTGACGGGACTCGAGGCCGCGGACGCCGAACAGGTGGCCGGCGAACCGGAACAGGTCAACCCGGCGCTGATTGTTGTTATCCTCGCGGGAGAACATGCCCTGGATGGAATCGGTGCCGTTCAGGCTCTGGGGGTTGGCGACGACGCAGCGGAGCAGGGCGACCATTTCGTCCGCGTCCCAGGCCGCGTTCTGGCCGATGAACAGATTGGAACGGGCGGTTCCGTAGTATCCGCCGTAGGTCTTGTCGATGTACTCACGGAGCAGGTTGACCGCTTCGACACCGGACATGGCGCCCCGCTCGTTCATGAGGGCGATGATGTTGCCGAAGGCGTCATAATCCTTGACCACGATCTCGGGGGCGGTGCCGTCCAGAGTGGGCGTCTCGATCTCCACCTTGCCGGAGGTGGGCATGTAGGGGGTGTAGACGGGAGCGGCGGTCTGGCCGCAGGCATCGGCGGTGAATTCACCTTCGCCGTCCAGCAGCTTGATCACGTAGTCCGCCCGGATCAGGGGCATCCGCTCGATGTCGTTGACACCGTCGAAATAGGGGCTGAAGTAGATGGCGCCGGTGGTGGTGTTGCCCATGATGGACAGCCGGACGATGGGGTTCGCTTCCAGATAGGCCGCGAAGTTCGGCAGCTTGTCCATATGCTCCGCCAGGTTGACCAGGGAGCCGTTCTCGCCGTACTCATTCAGGGTGGCGGCGGGGCCGGAGACCATGTCCACCTCGGCCAGACGGTCTTTCCAGTACTCGAACTCCTTGGCGGAGCCGTTGCCCTGGTACTTGCTTTCGAACTTGACGCCCAGGATGCCTTCGAGAGCCACCCAGGTGGGCTTCAGGTCTCCGGCGTTATAGGTCACGCCGTCGGCCAGGGTCACGCCTTCGCCCGCGGTTTCGGAATCGAAGGTGATACCGGTCTTCGCGCTGTTGTAGCCGGTGGCCATACGCAGCGTGACGGTTTCGTCCGCGCCGGCGACCGCGACCATGGGGATCAGCAGCGCAGCGCACAGGATCAGAGACAGAATCCGTTTCATAGAGGTTCC
>CAMVDI010000118.1 GCA_947166205.1 uncultured Clostridia bacterium | reverse complement strand
GACAATCTGGACTGGCCCACCCTGACCCAGAAGGCGGAATAATCCCGGATTTTTCAAAGACGGGCCCCGCGGGGCCCGTCCCTTTTTTCAGGCGGCTTTCCGCGGGAGGGAGGCTGCCTGCCTGAAAGCGGAGCACACGGAAAAGGAGAGGATCCTCATTGATTCAGCTGAAGGACATCGTCGTCAGGTGCGGAGACTTTGAGGCGCTGCACACCATCAACGTGCACGTGGAGGAAGGGGAGTTCTTCACCTTCCTGGGACCCAGCGGATGCGGCAAGACCACCACGCTGCGGACGATTACGGGCTTTATAGAGCCTGTATCCGGCACGGTCTCCATGAGCGGGGAGGATATCACCGTTGATATCACCCATGTTCCCATCGAAAAGCGGAACATCGGCATCGTGTTCCAGAGCTACGCGCTGTTTCCGACCATGACCGTGCATGACAATATCGCCTTCGGCCTGAAGATCAAAGAGCTGAAGAAGCCGGAGATCGAGGAAAAGGTGAACGCCATCGCGCGGAAGGTGGATCTGAGCGCGGAACAGCTGGCCAAGGCGGTCAGCCAGCTCTCCGGCGGCCAGCAGCAGCGGGTGGCCATCGCCCGGGCGCTGGTGACGGAGCCGGCCATCATCTGCATGGATGAACCGCTGAGCAACCTGGATGCCAAGCTGCGGGTTCAGCTGCGGAACGAGCTGAAGAAGATGCAGAAGGACTTCGGCATCACCACCATCTACGTGACCCACGATCAGGAGGAAGCCCTGACGCTGAGCGACCGGATCGCCGTGTTCAACAAGGGCTATATCGAGCAGATCGGCACACCGAACGAAGTCTACAATTTCTCCCGGACGGAGTTTGTCGCCAACTTCATCGGAGACATCAACCGGCTGGAGCAGGGCATGACGGAGGGGCTGAAACTGGATCCCGGCCTGCATCATTTTATCCGGCTGGAGCGCATCCGGGTCAACCGCCCCGGGGACGCGGAGGAATTCCGGACGGAAGGCGTCATCGAAAGCAGAGAGTACTACGGCCTTTACATCAAATACTATATCCGGGCCTGCGGGCAGACCGTCAAGGTCATTGAAAAGAACGACGGCATCAATATCTACGAACCGGGCGAAACAGTCACGGTGGGGATCCATCCCTCCGACGTGATGAGCTACCCGGCCGGAAAGTGAGGCGCGGATATGCAGGCGACTCTCAAACCCAAAGGGAAGGCGGACCTCTCCCTGCTGTACAGGATTTTCGGCGGTGTCCTCTTCCTGTATCTGTTTCTGGGATTCATGGTGATCCCCTGCCTGAATACCCTGACATCCGTCTTCGGCACCCGGGACGCGGCCGGGAACCTGGATCCCTTCGCGGTGATCCGCTTCTTCTTCGCCGGGAATATGCCCAGCTTCGTGATGAATTCCCTGAAGCTGGCGGTGTGCCTGGTGGTGACGGTCAACGTGGTGGGCATCAGCATCGTGCTGCTGACGGAGTACTTTGACATCAAGGGGGCGAAGATTCTCCGGCTGGGATACATGACCACCCTGATCTATTCCGGCGTCGCGCTGGTGACCGGATACCAGTTCCTCTATGACAAGGACGGCATCCTGCCCAACTGGCTGCTCCGGTATGTTCCCACCATGGACCGGCAATGGTTCTCCGGCTTCAGCGCCGTGCTGTTCACCATGACCTTCGCCTGCACCTCCAACCACGCGCTTTTCCTGCGCAACGCCATCCGGGGGATTGACTACAACACGGTGGAGGCGGCCAGAAACCTGGGCGCGAAGCCCTTCAAGGTGCTGTTCAGGGTCGTCATGCCCACGCTGCTGCCGACGCTGTTTTCCCTGACGGTGATGACGTTCATCACGGGCCTTTGCGCCATGTCCGCGCCGACCCTGCTGGGGTACAACTCCATCAACCCGGAGATCGTCCGTCTGGCGGGTTCCTCGGTCACGGACGAAGCCTTTCCCCAGGCCCGGGCCGCGCTGCTGTCCATCATCTTGGCCATGTTCACCATCGTGCTTCTGACGGTTCTGAACCATTATGAACGGAAGGGGCATTATCTTTCCGTCAGCAAGACCAAGGCCAGGCTGGTCAAACAGAAGATCCAGAATCCCGCGGTCAACGTGCTGGCGCATATCTACGCCTATGTGCTTTTCATCATCTATATGACGCCCGTCGTAATGATCGTCATTTTCTCCTTCCAGAACTGGCAGGCGATCAAATCCAAGACGCTGAACTTTTCCGACTGGACGCTGGTCAACTTCTTCGGCTCCCAGGACTACTCCTATCTGACCTCCCGGGGAAAAACCAAAATCCGGCCCGACGCCATTTCCGGCGTTTTCGCCAACGAGAAGACCCTGGGCGGCATCCGGCTCAGCTTCGTCCTTTCCGCGCTGGCCGCCGCCCTGGCCTGCGTCATCGTGGTGGCGGCGGTCAACTATATCTTCAAGCACAGGAACAGGAAGCGGGCCGCGGTCGTGGAGGGCTGTCTGCTCTTCCCCTGGCTGCTGCCGACGATCCTGATCTGCTACAGTTTCCGTATTTTCTTCAACCAGAACGTCTGGTACGTGTTCGGAAACAACCTGTATTTCGCCGAAAACGTGCGATTCCTCATCGTCATGGCCTATACGGTGGTCAAACTGCCATTCGCCCTGCGGATGGTGAAGGCCGCGTTCTACGCCATTGACGATGAGCTGGAGGACGCGGCCCGGAATCTGGGGGCCAGTCCGCTGGTGACCTTCCTGCGGGTGAAACTGCCCATCGTGCTGCCCAGCGTCCTGGCCGTCTTCGCGCTGAACTTCAACTCCCTGTTCACCGAATACGACATGAGCGCCACCTTCCATTCCAGCTTCGGCACCTCCTACGCCATGGTGATTCAGAGCATGTGCGCCGAAGAGGGACGGGACGGCATGAACATGAACGCCTCTGGGCGGCGATGCGCGTCCACCGTATTCATCATGCTGGTTTCCGGACTGATCCTGTACCTGGTCTACGGCGTGGGCGCCCGGGATCTGGGCGAACGGCTGGAAAGGCGGGCGAAACGCAGGCAGCTGCTGGCCCGGCTTCCCCACTATACACGGAAGAAGATTGAAGGAGGCAGGGCATGAGCACACAGAAGCAGAGCCGGAAACAGCGGGCGACCCGGATGATCGCGCTGGTGATTGCCGGAGTCATGGTCATCTCGGTGATCACCGCCGCGATTCTGTGCCAGGTCTGGTAACCTGAACCGGTCCCGGAGCGGCACGCAACAGAGCGGCGGACAGGAGAAGAAAGGGGATGCGCGCATGAGCGGAAGACGGCGGAGAGGGGTCTCGGGGGGAACCGTGGTGATGCTGATCGTGACGGCCGCTGTGCTGGCCTGCACGATTTATGTGCTTGCCCGGCTGTCCGGGGGACCCCAGCTTTCCAGCGCGCTCTCCTCCCAGGGCTGGAAATGACAAATCATCCCAATCAGAACGGCTGACCTTCGCCGGAGGGCGGACGGTCAGGCAAAAAAACAACCGGATAAGATGTCAGGATGAATACCTGCGTCTTACCCGGTTTTTTGCGGAGGAATGGCATGTGCCCGTCCTTGTTTCCCATGGGGCCCTGCCCATCCCTTCCCGGCGGTTCCGCGGGACGCTCCCTGCCTGATCCGGCCCGGAGGGGCGGATCGGAAGGAGACGAAAACGGGCCTGGGGGCGGCGGGTCAGCTGGAGGACGAAGAGGAGGAGAAGCTGCCGGAGGAGGAACGGCTGGCCTCCCGATCCCTGATCATATGCTGCAGGGCCACCAGGATGGCCACAACGGTCTTCTCCTGATCCGCCTGATAGATATCCACGCAGTACTTGTCATGGAGGGAGAAGAACTTCTGGCTGATGTTGGCGATGATCTCTCCCGCCCCGTCATAAAGCTCGAAGTTCAGCTCGGCGATGTTTCCGCGCAGGACCCAGCCCAGCCCCTCGATGTTGGTCACATCCCGGACGATATGCCAGAGCTCATTGGAAAGCTGGAATTCCTTTCCGTCCGCCATGGTGACAAAATGCCGCTCATGGAGGGTGAAAAACTTCCGTTCGATATGGGCCACCTGGGCCCCGCTGCTGTCGGTGATATCCGTTTTGTCATGCAGGGAGGGAAACTTGGTCCAGGAACGGTAGACCACGTTTCCGTTCTCATCGGTGATCTCCGTGGCCTTGTGCAGGGTTAAAACCTTTGAGGTTGTAAAGAGGGAACGGACAGGGGTCCCGAACATGGCCACGTTGTTCACGTTGGCTTCCTCACCGGCTTCCCTGTAGCGAAGATGCTTTGAAAAAACGCCCATGGAAATATACCTCCTTTCAGAATCTGAGAAGAATATAGTCCGGTTTTCCCGGCGTGTCAATGATGAGCCTGATCAATTCCCCGGACGCTCCCGTCCCGTTGAGCCGCGGCTCCCCGGACGCCCCGTGCCGCCCCGGCTTACCGCCGCGGCGCCGCTCCGCCGTCAGGAATTCTGTGAAGCGCCCGGAAGACCCGCCGGGCCACGACCCCGGTCAGACACCCGACCGCGGCGCCGACGCCCGCCAGCATGGGCAGATAGGTATAGAGCAGCTGGGGCGTGCGCAGCACCGCGCTGGATACCAGTACCTGCCCCAGATTGTGGGCGACGGCACCGGCGAGGGAGGTGCCCAGGATGCCCTCCTCCGGATGCCTCCGGATGACGAAGAAGGCGGCCAGCGCGAAGAAGGCGGCCAGGACGATCAGCACTGCGCACCAGAGCAGGGACCCCTGAAGGGGCCGGCCCCGGAGAAAGAGGGCCGAGGCGCTGGCCAGGGAGATCAGGGAGATGAGCAGTGCGGCCGGCGCGGGACGCTTCCGGATCCCCAGCATGACCAGCAGGCTCAGGGTGCCGCCGGCCAGGCTGAACAGCATGGCGCTGGGGGAACCAAAGAGAAAACCGGAAAGGAGGACCTTGACCAGCATGAGCAGCAGGCTGGCCCGCCAGTCCATCATGTATACCGCATAGAGCAGGACGGTGTTGGCGAGCCCCAGCTTGATCCCGGGAACCGCGCCGCCCAGCAGCGCGCTGAGGGGAACGGCCCGGTCCAGCCATCCCAGCACCAGGGAAAGGGCCGTCAGCAAGCCAAAGAGCGCGACCCTGTCAGCCCTGGATTTCCTAGTCTCTTTCTTCATCGGATCTCCCTATGGCTCCCGTACTTCCACAATGATTTCATGAGGCAGGCAGACGATGAACCCGCCCAGAATCCGCCCGGCGAGGTTTTCGCGGGTCACCTCCCCCATATCCACGCAGTCGTGATTGCTGCAGTTGGCGTCCATCATCCGGACCAGGGACCCGGTCAGCATGACCGTGTTCTCGGACCCGTCCGGCTGGCGCACGGTGACGATATGGTTTTCAGAAAAGGGAAGGGAGATCAGCAGTTCTCCGCCGTGGGTGATATAAACCGTCAGATCCTCCGCGGAAACCCCGGCCCCTGGATCCCCGGACCAGAGCTCCTCATCCAGGAAAACCTGGATCCCGGAGGGGGCCGCGGACTCCTCCGCCCGGACCTGCGCGGCCCCGGCGCCGGTTTCCCCCGGAGCCGGGGAGACGGCCGCCCCGGGCACGGGGCCGGAACCTTCCGGCGCGCCGCACCCGGCCAGCAGGAAGCACAGGATTCCGCAGAGAACAGGGAATCCCGCCTTTTTCAGGACTGAACGCACGCGCATCTTTCCTCCTGTCCGCCAGACCGGTCGGTCATTTCTTCCGCCCCGGGCCGGAAACCCGCTTACCCGGGGAACCGGATCAGTATACCACAGAATCGGAAGAGATACAAAGAACCAACATGGAGCTTGTTT
>CAMVDI010000117.1 GCA_947166205.1 uncultured Clostridia bacterium | reverse complement strand
CATTACCAATCAACCTCCCATTCTTTCGGAATCAGGGCCCCTCGCCCGCGGCGGGCAGGCGGGCCCAGCGGGGGTCAGTATACCCGCGGACGCGCCTTCAGTCAAGGCGGGAGCCGGGGCGGGGACCCGGCCGGAGCGGCTCAGACCGGAAAGGAAGCATAAAAAAACCGGCCGGAAAGCCGCCGGAGAATTGCGCGGCGGGAAATTAGCGAGTATAATGAACGCTGTCCGCCCCTGCGAGCGGATCAGATCATCTCCGGGGGAAGGATATGCGAAAGAGGGAGAACGAAAGCGCTTCGGAAGGGCTCAGCCCCGGGACCGGGCTGGAGCAGAACGCGTCCTTCATTCGGAATACCTACCGGAAAGCCGTGATCACGGGGATCCTGGCGGTGATGAGCGTCAACATCAACGTGTTTGTGGACGGCATCCTGGTGGGCACCCGGCTGGGCCCGGAGGCGCTGGCCGCCATCAACCTGAGCCTGCCGGTGTATCTGGCCATGTGCGTGCTGGGATCCTTCCTGGCCGCCGGAACGGAGATCCCCGCGGCCAGGGCCATGGGAACCGGGGATACGGGAAGCCGGGATCTTTATTTCCGGACCGGGCTGAACGTCTCCGTGCTGGCCTCCGCGGCGGTGACCGCGCTGGGGCTGCTGCTTCTCCGCCCGATGACGGCCTTCCTCTGCCCGGAGGAAACGACCCGGGGATACGTGGCGGATTATATAAGGATCACCCTCATCGGCGCGCTGCCGAAGATCGTGATCTATATCCCCTTCCGGTATCTTCGCCTGGACGGGCGGAACAGGGATGTGGCGGTAATGATGACCGGCATGTCCGTGATCAATATCCTGCTGGACGTTCTGTTCGTCTTCCGGATGGACATGGGGGTCTTCGGCGCCGGGCTGGCCAGCGTGATCGCCACGGCCCTGGCATGCGCCTACGGGCTGGCCCGCCTTCTGTCCCGGAGAAGCCCCTATACCTGGAAGCCGGAGATCGCCCGGAGCGGCCAGGTCTGGAAAACCATCGCCTCCGCGGGATTTCCCTCCGCTTTCAACAACCTTTGCTCCACGGCCCGGCTGCTGATCGTGAACGCCATGCTGATGGCCCACGGGGGATCGGGGCTGGTGGCGGTATTCACCGCGGTGAACGGGATCTGGGGCTTTGGCGAGAGCATCGTCCTGGGCGTTCCCGCCGCGGGCAGCGCCATGCTGGGCGTTTTCTGCGGGGAGCGGGATCATGGGAGCTGCCGCCTGCTGCTGCGGGAGGAATGGCGGACGGGGCTGGCCGCCGGCACGGCCTTTCTGGCGCTTTGCGCGGCGGTTTCCGGCCTGGTTCCGGCCATGTACGGCCTGAGCGAAAGCGTGCTGCTGCCCCTGCTGTGGATGACCCTTTCCGTCTTCCCGGCCCTGCTGCTGAATATCCTGATCACCTACTACAACACGGCGGGACTGAACCGGTGGGCGGACGCGCTGATCCTTCTGCGGCAGATTCTGATGACCTGGGCATGCCTGAGCCTGACCCTGGCGGTCCGCCTGCCGGTCTTCTCCTTCCTGCTGACCAGCGAGCTGGGGGCTCTGGCCGTCTGGTGGTTGGCGACGGGGGTCCGTCACCGGCGGCATCCGGAGTATTCCCGCTATCTGATGACCAATCTGAAAAACGAGCGGGAGGGGCGGGTGCTGAACTTCTCCGTCAGCGCGGACGTGGACGAGATCGTCAGCGCCAGCCAGCGCATCAGCGAATTCTGCGCGGCGAACGGCATGAGCCCGAAGGAGACCATGCGCCTGGAGATGAGCATGGAGGAAGTGATGACGCTGATCCGCCAGGTCAACGGGGAGAAGGAGGCCGGCCGCCTTCATTTCGACCTGCGGGCCTTCGCCGTGAACGGGGTCCGGGGAATCCGCATCCGCTACAACGGGGTGGCTTTCAATCCCTTCAGCTTCTCCCCCGGGACACGGGACATGGAAGAGGACCTGTATCTGGGCGTCCGGATGATCCGGAAGATGATCGAGATGGCGGGTTACCAGCGGCCTTTCGGGGTCAACACGCTGCAGATCATTCTGAAGGAGGAGGAATAGATGAGGCTGATCACACGGAACGCGCGGCTCTCCGACGTGGGGCGGATCAAGCAGCTGTTCGACGTGAACATCTCCATGGACTTTTATTCCGAGGAGGATCTGGAGCGCATGACCGGGGGCGGGGACGACGTTCTCCGCGTCACGGCGGACGAGGACCGGGGCGGCCTGGCGGTTTCCTGTTTCTATGCCTTCCTCTCCACGCTGGACGAGGCGCTCCGCGTGCTGCACGTGAAGGAGAAACCGGAAGCCCTCCGAAAATATCCGGGGGACACCCGGACCGGTGTTTTCAAAACCACGGCGACGGATCCGGACTACCGGAACCGGGGGCTTTTCTCCGCCTGTTTGTCCGACCTTCAGCCGGTGCTCCGGGAACGGGGCGCGAAGCTGATCGTGGCCGCGGCGCTCCGCCCCTTCGGCCGGCCGATTCCCACCATGAACGCCCTGCGCAGGACGGGCTTCGTTCCCGCGGCGGAGCTGCGCAGCCCCTGGGCGGAGACGAAGGGATACTGCCCCTACTGCGGAAAGGAATACTGCGTCTGCGACGCGGAGCTGTTTATCCGGGAGTTTGACGAAAAGGAGGGCGCGGAAAGTGGCCAGCAAGAAGGCTAATTCCAGGTTTTACCGGATGGGAATCAGCAGGAAGATGCTGCTGAGCATTGTGACGCTGACCGTGCTGCTCTGCGCGGTTTCCACGGTGAGCGGCTACATTCAGTACGACAACACCATCCGCCGGCTGTACAACGACAACGGATATGTGATCGCGGGCATCATCCTCGACCACATCGATCACGACCAGATCGCCCGCTACGCCCGGACCTGGGAGGAGGACGAGGACTACGCGGAGCTGAAGAGCTATCTGGATGGCGTGCAGAAAGCCTCCGGAGCGGCGTATATCTATATCGTGACCTTCTCCGAGGATCACACCATGCGCTACATCTATGATTCCTCGGGCATGCCCATCGGCTCCGTGGATCCCCTGTCCGCCTATTTTGACGAAGCCTGGGCGGCCTATACGAAGGGGGAGAAGCCCGCCAGCTACATGGTGCGCAATTCGGCGAAATACGGTTTTCTGACCTCCAGCATGCTGCCGGTGCGGGACAGCGAGGGGAATATCGCGGCGGTGCTGCTGGTGGATGTCTGGATGGCGGTCCTCAATACCACGCTGGGGAACTACATCCGGCGGATGGTGGTGATTTCCCTGGGCGTGCTGGCCCTCTTCGGCATCCTGGCCTGGTTCTACATGCGGAAGAACTTCATCAGGCCCATGATCCTGATCCGGAACAACGTGACGGAGTTCGCGGAAAACAACGCGGAATCCACCATCCGGCTGAACAGCATCCAGACCGGGGATGAGATTCAGGAGCTGGCGATCTCAATCCATCAGATGGAGAAGGACATCGTCTCCTATATTGACAACATTCAGACCATCACCGCCGAGAAGGAGCGGATCGGCGCGGAGCTGAACGTGGCCACCCAGATCCAGGCGGACATGCTGCCCGGAATCTTCCCCGCCTTCCCGGAACGGCATGAGTTTGACCTTTTCGCCCTCATGGATCCGGCCAAGGAAGTGGGCGGCGATTTCTACGATTTCTTCCTTGTGGACGAGAACCATATTGCCCTGGTGATGGCGGACGTGAGCGGAAAGGGCGTGCCGGCGGCGCTGTTCATGGTGATCGCGAAGACCCTGATCAAGAACCGGGCGCAGATGGGGGACAGCCCGGCGGAAATCCTGCGGAACGTGAACGACCAGCTGTGCGAAGGCAACGAGGCGGAGCTCTTTGTCACGGTCTGGCTGGCGGTGATCGATACGGCCACCGGCCGCGGGCTGGCGGCCAACGCGGGCCACGAGCATCCCGCCGTCTGCCGGAAGGGAGGAAAGTACGAGCTGGCGGAATACAGGCATTCCCCCGCCGTGGCCGCCCTCCCCGGCATCCCCTTCCGGGAGCATTCCTTTGAGCTGCATCCCGGGGACCGGCTCTTCGTCTATACGGACGGGGTGCCGGAAGCCACCCGGGCGGACAACGAACTCTTCGGAACGGACCGGATGCTGGAGGCGCTGAACCGGAATCCCCTGGCGAAGCCCCGAGAGGTGCTGGAGAACGTCCGGAAGGAGATCGACGCCTTTGTGGGCGACGCGCCGCAGTTTGACGATATGACCATGCTGAGCTTCCAGTATTTCGGACCGGAGGGAAACCGGCAGTGACGGAAAACCCGCGCCGGATTCCGCGGGCCGGAGAAGAAGAGGAGGAAGGAGGGCGCGGGTGAGAATCATCTGCGTGGACGACGATCCGCGGACAGCGGAGGATACGGCCGCCCTGTGCCGCGGAATGGAGCCGGTGGACAGCGCCGCGGCCTTCACAAGCCCGGCGGAGGCGCTGCGCTGGCTGGAGACGGAGGGGGCGGACGCGGCGGTGCTGGATATCGGCATGCCGGAGATGAGCGGGCTCCGGATGGCGGAGATCATCCGGGAACGCTGGCCGGACACGGCCGTGATCTTCCTGACCGGATCCGACCGGTACGCGGTGGACGCCTTTGCCCTGCATGTGTCGGGATACCTGCTCAAGCCGGCGGACCGGGAGAAGCTGGAGCGGGAGATCGTCTGGGCGGCGGAGACCGGGAAGCGGAAGAGGAAGACCCGGGTGACGGCCCGGACCTTCGGGAACTTTGACCTGATGCTGGACGGAAGGCCCATCGCCTTCCGGCAGGCGAAATGCAAGGAGCTGCTGGCCTATCTGATCGACCGCCGGGGGGCCAACGTGAACCGGCGGGAGGCCTTCGCGATCCTGTACGAGGACCGGAATTACGACCGGCCCATGCAGAAACAGCTGGACGTGATTATCCGGGCGCTGCGGGCCACCCTGCGGGATTACGGCATCGGGGAGATCTTTGAGATGGGCAGGGCGGTCATGCGGGTGAACCCCGACCTGATCTCCTGCGACGCGTGGCGGTATTTTGAAGGGGATCCGGAGGCGGTCCGGTCCTTCTTCGGAGAATACATGAGCAACTATTCCTGGGCCAGCATGACGGAGAGCGCCATGAGCAAAGCTTAAGGCGGGCGAAGCGGCAGGCCATCCCCGGGAAACCGGGGAAAGGGCGGAAAAGAGAAAAAAAGGATAAAAATGAGGAGGAAAACAGAATGAAGACGGATGTGATCAGGGTTTCAAGCGCGGGAAAACAGATCGAAAAGGCCCTGGAGCAGGCGGAGAAGGTGGCGGCCTACAAGGGACTGTCTCCCCGGAGCGCGCTGCATCTGCGGCTGCTGACGGAAGAAATGATGGGGATGATGCGCTCCATCACCGGGGAAAAAGAGGGCGATTTCTGGATTGAGGACAAGGATGATGTCTACCAGCTTCATCTGCGGGCCAACACATGGATGACGATGGAGAAGCGGGAGAAGCTGCTTTCGGTTTCCTCCACCGGGAAGAACGAGGCGGCCAAGGGACTGATGGGCCGGCTGCGGGAGTTCTTCGATCAGGGAGCGGACGTGCCCGCCTTGCCCCTCTACGCAGCGGAATCCCCCTATGAGTTCACCGGAACCACGCTGGACTGGGAGTGGACCATGAGCGCCTACCAGAACGAGCTGGTCTCCCGGAAGGATTCCGACAAGACGGCGGCGGAAATCTGGGATGAGATGGAGAAATCCGTGGTGACCCACGTGGCGGATGATGTCAAGATCGCCATCCGCGGGGACTGGGTGGAGATGACGATCATCAAGAAGATGAAGTAAGCTTTCCCCGCTTCGCGGG
>CAMVDI010000116.1 GCA_947166205.1 uncultured Clostridia bacterium | reverse complement strand
TATATGTTATCCAAGGAAGGCGAGCAGATCTTCTATCTGCCGGAGAAAGAAAAATAATATACCGGTGCTTGACATCGGTATATTTATTTGAGAGGGAATGTTATGGCAAAAGACTTTACAAAAGGCAATCCGATGAAGGTGATCTTTTTCTCCTCAAATCCGTAGCTGGTCAGCGAGGAGTTGATCTCCGCCTCGGGCATCGCCCGGATCGCCTTGTTCAGGATGGAGTAAAGGCTGTCCTCCCCCTTCCGGAGGGTGAAGGACATGTTCATGGGCTTCCCGGTGGGCGCGTGAACCAGCCTGTATTTTTCCGTCAGCTCCTCAACCCGGTTGATCCGGTAGCTGCTGACCGGCGTGTAGTCGGCCTCCCCGGTGCTGACCGCCCGGAAGCAGTCGTCGCTGGTCTCGTAGTATACGATTTTCCACTGGGGAAAATAGTCCTTCAGGAAGGTTTCGTGGCTCAGATGCCCCCGCAGCAGGGCCACGGTGCCTTCCCCGTCCGCGGTCAGGCCCTGATAGTTGGCCTGGGGAACCAGCATGTACATCATCGTGCTGACGATGGGATCCGTCACGATAACGCCCTGCTGTTCCCCGTCGTAGGCGCTCAGGCACAGGGGGAACACGCAGTCGATCTCCCCGGCTTTCAGGGCGGCAATCGCCTCCTCCGTCGAAGCGAAGGCCCGGGTCTCAAAGCGCAGGTCCGCGTTTTTCATGGATCGTTTCGCGCTGCGCATGAAGTCTCCCACCAGGCCGATGGCCCGGCCGTTCCCGTCCGTCCCGCAGTAGGGTAGGAAGTCGTCCCGGTATCCGATGCGGATGGTTCCGTGGCCCTCCAGCCACTCCTTCTCCTCCGTCGTCAGGAAGCTGGTGACGGAGCTGGCCGGATTGAACCGCTCGGTCATCTGCTGGTTGTAGTCCCGGTTCTCCTCCATCAGCCGGTTCATGGCCAGGTCCAGCTGCTGCTTCAGGTCCGGCCGGTTCCTGTTGATGCCGAAGAAGGATTCTGCGTATCCGACGTTCCATACGGGCACGATCTCCGCGCTGTTTCCGTAGGTATCCAGCGTCACCAGCGCGTCAAACTCGCCCCGGGCCAGCATCTCCAGCTGCGCCGGGGTCCGCTCCGTGGATTCGATGACCTCCGGATGCACTCCGTGGCTCTCCGCCCACGCGATGAAAAGCTGCTCCTGGATGCTGTTCTTGTTGACGCCCACCCGTTTCCCGTCCAGGGAGGAATAATCCTCCGCCCGGATCTCGCTGTTCCCGGGGGTGATAAACACGTGGTAGCTTTCCGCGCCCATGGCCTTCGCGGAGTAGAGCAGCTTCTCCGCCCGCTCCGGCGTATACGACACGTCCGTCAGCAGGTCGATGTCCCCGGCGATGAGCATCTCCAGCAGCTCGGGCCAGCTGCCCTCCACGTATTCATAGGTCCATCCGGTATAGATGGCCAGCCGCTGCTGGTATTCGTATCCGTATCCCGATTTCCGGCCGAAGGGGTCCGTCCGGTGGAAGGCGGATTCATACCATCCGACCCGGACTACCTGGCTTTCAGCCTGATCCGCCTGCCGCGCCTGTTCCGCCTGCCCGCCGCCCAGGGCCGGCAGAAGAAACAGGCAGAGCATCATCAGCGTCAGGACCCGGCAGATTCTCCGTGTCAATCGCATGATTTTCTCTCGCCTCCGCTCATATAAGCGTTTTTCCGTCAGGGGCCCGCCGTCTCATCGGGTCCGGACGGCGAAAACCGTCCGCAGGTCCCCGGGCGCCACAAGACCCCATCCGTATCCTCCGAATTCCTGGTAGAACCGGTCGTAAATACGCTGCCATTCCCGCAGCGCCCGCGGGTCGTCCATGAGCACGATCACGTCCTGATTTCCTTCCCCGTGGACCCGGGTGATCTCCGCGTACAGGGCCGCGGCCAGATCCCCCGTCCCTGCGGGGACATATCCGCCGTCCCGTACCGCGTAATGATCCCGGATGCTGGTGCATTCCGGCGCGGTAAAGGGCGGATGCGGGATCCGGGTATGGGCAGGACCGGTAACCAGCCGGTCCGGCACGTTCAGCCACATAAAGCACCGGTTCTCTCCCGGGTTTCCCGGAGTCTCGCCGGTATCGTTCCAGGTGGTGTCCACGTTGTACCACTCGCCGTTGATCCGGGCCAGATCCCACTCGTGATTCGTCCCGTCCAGGCTCAGGCATTCGATCCCGAAGGAACGGAGCAGCAGAAGAAGAGCTCTGGAATACCCGGAGCACTGGGCTTTTCCGCTGCAGAGGCAGGCATCCGCCAGCGCGGTGGAGTCATCCCCCGCGGCCAGGTAGTCGCAGTGATCGACGATCCACTCGTTGATGATCTTTTCCTTCGTGTAGTCGTCCGCCCCCGCGGGTATCATCCCCCGCAGTTCCCGGATGATGCCGTGGATCCTGGCCGTGTCGGCCTCGTACTCGCTCCGGGTCATCCGGTACTCCGGCAGGATCGACCCGTACGTATAGCTGCAGGCTCCGTTCCACTGAAACAGCTCCGGCGCGTCATTGTTTATCGCGTACATCACGTGATCCAGCTCCGTGTCCGTGAAATGCGGCGTGCGCACTTCGTTCTGAAAGTTCAGAATCCCGCTGTACAGCGCCGCGAAAACCGCCTTTTCCTTCTCCGTCAGCTGCTGATAGTAGTACCGGTATTCGGGCCCGAACCATTCGTTGTCCTCCAGCGGGGAGGCCGTGGGCGCTTCCGTCGGCGGTTCCGTGGCCGGCTCCGGGGTAACGGGTTCGGCCGTGATCGGCTCCGGAGTAACGGGCTCCTTCGTGATCGGCTCCGGGGTAACGGGTTCGGCGGTGGCCGGCTCCGGGGTAACGGGTTCCTCCGTAATCCGCTCGGGGGTGACGGGCACTTCCGTAATCTGTTCCGGGGTAACAGGCTCGGCGGTCACCCCATCCGGGGGAGGATTCACCTGCCCCGTCAGCTTCGGCAGGGCGAAAAACGCCAGGGCCGCCGCCGCGAGCACGCCGGCCGCTGTGGGAATCAGCCAGGCCGCGGCGCTCCGCCGCTTCTTCGGACCCCTCTTACCGGCGCCGCCGGGCGCTCCCGGATTGCTCTCCGGCCAGTCCCACTCGTCCCACGGGGAGGCTCCGGAGCTCCCCGGAATTCCGAAGGGATCCTGTTTTTTCCCGGATGGCCCATAGCTTCCCGGGCTCCCGGAGGCTGTCCGCCTTTTCCCGGGAGTCCCCGCGGAACTCACATCCAGGGATTCATCCCATTCGTCAATTTGCCAGTCGCTTTTCTTTTTTGCCATTTTCCTCGGTTCGGCCGGTCATCGGATTCCGCCGCTGGGAATCCGGATGGCTTTTTCCTTCGCGCTTCTGTTTCGTTCACTTCTTTCTGATCATTATAACATTTTTATACAATTCCGCAACCCTGAAAAAAAAGGCGGACCGGCTTATGCCGGTCCGCTGCCGCATAATAGCGCCCCGCCGCCGAAGGCGGTGGGGCAGAAGAAAACGGACCGGCTTATGCCGGTCCGCCGAAAATGCGCCGAATCAGGGATTATCCGCGGCGATCGCCTGCGCGGCCGTCCGGCCGGACACGAAGATCTCCACGATGGCGTTGCCGCCCAGGCGGTTTCCGCCGTGGATGCCGCCGGTCACCTCACCCGCGGCGTAGAGGCCGGGGATGATGTTCCCGCTCTCATCCAGCACGTGACGGTTCACGTCGACGACGATACCGCCCATGGTGTGGTGGGTGGAGGGCGCCATCAGCCGGATGGTCAGCAGCGTGTTGTCCAGGTCATAGGTCTCCGGCAGGTAGTTGCCGTTCTCGTCCCGCTGCACGTTGCCCACGGTGCGGGAGGCGATAGCCTTGCCCACGTCCGGATACTGGCCCTGGCCCATGACGGCCGCGTCGTAGTCCCGGATGGTCTGGATAACCACGGCCGGATCCGCTTCCATGCCCAGTTCCTTCAGCAGCTCAGGCAGCTGCGCGATGGTCCGGCGGTAATACCGTCCCGGATAGTCGCCGTCCGCCAGCTGTACGGGGGCGGGCATCATCTGCTCGGCGTTGTAGATCTCCAGGAAGGTGCCCTTCGTGCCGTTCATCTCGATGCCGTTGCGGAATTCCGCCAGGCTCAGCACGTCGCGCTCGGATCCCTCGTCCACGAACCGGTGTCCGGTGGTGGGGTTGATCCAGCAGGCGTAGTTGCCGCCGCCGAAGGCCAGGTTGCCGTTGTCGATCCAGGAGATGGGCATCATCTGGGTGAAGCCCATGCCGGTGGTCGCCGCGCCGACCTTCTGGGCCATGGTGATGCCGTCGCCCTGCAGGGAGGAG
The DNA here is from genome assembly GCA_947166205.1 of uncultured Clostridia bacterium. The sequence continues at coordinate 1,526 of CAMVDI010000116.1, read as the reverse complement.
CGGTTGGTGGTCTTCGTGGTCTTGGACACATAGTCCGTGGACCAGTAGATGTTGTTTTCCAGCACCATGTCCAGGTTCGCCGCGAAGCCGCCCGTGGCCAGAACGACGCCCTTCTTCGCCTTGACGGTGATCTGGGTTCCGTCGCAGTACACGGCCTTCACGCCGGTGACCCGGCCGTCTTCCATGATCAGATCGGTCACGGTGGTCCGGATCATGATGTTGTTCTTCTCGTTGGCCTTGTAAAGGGTCATCATGGGCGCCGCGAAATAGCTGCCCCAGCGGCCCATCTCGGGCTGGCCGTCGCCGTCCAGGTCGATGGTGGAGCCGATGAACTCGTTTTCACGATACCACAGCGCGCCGATCAGCGTGGGCTGGGTATCCTCGTGGAAGGTCGCTCCCTGATCCTCGAGCCACTCCTTCAGGCCCTGGCCGTCGCGGATGAACTGGCTCACCAGATCCACGTTGCCGTAGATCCACTGGGACTTGTCCGCGCTCTGGCGCAGGCCGCCGTAGTAGGTCTGGAAGATGTGCAGGTTCAGGGTGGAGAACAGGGTCAGCTGGTTCTCCGCCTTGCCGGCGTCCAGCTGGGGCTGTGCCCAGTCCAGATAGGCCTGGATCTCGGCCTTCAGCTCCTTCAGGATCGGAAGATACTCCGCGTGCACGCCGTGCTTGCTCAGCTCGGCCGCGTCGCCGGCGACGAACTCGTGGGTCTTGTAGAACTCTTCATCGAAGGGCTCCTCGGACCAGTTCAGGATCATCTTCAGCTCGTCGATGCAGCCCTGCACGGACTTGACCTTCTCATAGGTCTGGCCGTCATGGGCGTAGACGCCGGTGGTGGCGTCCGGATCCGCCGGATCCCAGACCAGATAGGGCATCACGCTCTGATACTGGCCGCCGGAGACCAGCGTGTTTCCGCCAACTTCCGCGTTCTTCTCGATAACGAGAACGGTGTCGCCGTTCTGGGCGGCCTGAGCGGCCGCGGCGATGCCGGCGCCGCCGGCGCCGACGACGACCACGTCGTACTCATATTCGACGGGATCGGTGGCAGGATGCTCAACCTTGGCCGCCTTGAAGGCGTCCATGTTGGTGCATCCGGCCTGCTCCGCCGTGTCGATCACGGCGCCCCGCAGCGCGCGGGTGGAGAAAGTGGCGCCGGAAACGCCGTCCACGCCCGCGCCGTTGGCCGCGATCATCTCGGGAATCATGATCTCGAAGGCCACGTCGCCCACGTGCTGGGTTTCCGCGCTGGATTCGATGGTCACGGCCTCCAGCGCCTTGTCGCTGTAGGTCGCCTTGACGGTCACCGGCCCGTTGTATCCGTCAGCCGTGGCGGTGTATTCGCCCGCCGTGAAGCTCATCTCGGCGGAGGCTTCAGCCGTCTCGCCCCGGGCGGCCATCAGCGCGTTCTTCACGGCCTCGGCCACGCCGTTGCGGGTCATGGTGGCGCCGGTCACCGCGTCGATTTCCCCGTCCGTCCGGCCGATCAGTGCCTGGGCGTAGGTCTCAAACTGCGGGACGCCGAAAGG
>CAMVDI010000115.1 GCA_947166205.1 uncultured Clostridia bacterium | reverse complement strand
CCACGGATAACGATGCCCGGGCCGTCCCGCTCCTCCGGGCCCTGCTCCGGGAGCTTTCCGCCTCCGCGAAAAGCTCCCTGCTCAAAGGCGCCGGAGCGGAGCTCCCCGGAGCCGGCCCCGGCCTCACTGCTGATCTGCCTCCTGCCTTTGAAAGCCTCCGGGCTTCTCTGGCCGTCCTGACTCAGGCGGCCAGATCCGCCTGGGCCCCGTCAGTCTCAGGCATCGGCCCGCAGGTGCAGTCCGTACAGGCCCCTGTCAATATCCATGTTTCCGCCTCCGGAGCCTCTCCGGAGGCTCTGGGCCAGTCGATCTATGACACAACCCAGCGGGCCCTGCTCAAAACCCTGAAAGGAGTCTTTGCCTGATGGCCACCTCCACGGCCTACATCCTCCTGAAGAATCTGGGATACCGTTATTCCTTCGACGGGGTAACCTCCGTCGCCCATGCCCTGAATCTGAAGCTGGCCACGGATTCGGATTCCGAAGAGGACGGCGACTATATCAACCACGCGAAGAACGAGCCGGATGTGCTGACCCTGTCCGTCGTCGCCTCGGACGCGAATGTGGCGGTGATCGGCTGGAGCCGCCAGACCCTGGCCTCCCTCTGCCAGATCAAGGAGAAGCGCTTTCTGTGCAAGGTGGTTACCTCCCTGCGCACCTATGACGATATGCTGCTCACCGCCCTCGCCGTCCAGCAGGATGATACCTGCCCGGACGGCTGGACGGGCACCCTGACCTTCACCTATGCCGGCCGCCCGCAGGCCGCGGCTACCGCCGCCCCGGAAAGCTATTCCTCCGCTCCGGTCTCCAGCGGCTCCTCCGCGGCGAAGAGCGTCGGAAAGCAGGGCGGTTCCGTCCTGCAGACCATCCTCCGGGAAGCCGGGATCAGGCTGTAGCTCCGGATCCTGCCTGAGGCCCCGCCCGCGTATCTGTGCGTATTTGCCGCCCCGGCAGGAAATTCTCACTCGGAGAAAGGAGACCCCATGCTCATATTATCCGATTATCTCGCCCTTTTCCCGCCTCACACCCGGGAGAAGCCCCGCTTCATGGCGCTGGCTTCCGCGGTGCTCTCCCAGGCGGCGGATCTGCTCTCCCTGGTCCAGTCCTCGTATCCCTCGGCCTGGGCCCTGGATTCTGCCGCCGGCTCCCAGCTGGACGCCCTCGGCGTCCTGCTGGACGCGCCCCGGCCCTCCGCATCGGTTCCGGATGAGGATTACCGCTTCCTCCTCCGGAACCGGATCGCAGTGCACGGCTGGAACGGCACCAACGAGACCCTGCGGAAGGTGCTGTCTGCCGCTTTCCCGGGAATGGGAGTGAAGCTGATCGACAACCAGGATGGAACCGTCACCCCCGCCGTGAACGGGGAGCTCCCGTTCCCGGCAGAAGACCTCTTTCCCAGTCCGGCAGGGATCCGGCTGATAACAGACTGAAAGGAACATAACAGCTTTGGCAAAGAAGAAAGTCTCCCTGGAATCCTTCCTGTCCGAAGTCCGGGGTATCGAGTCTCTTCATCCCTCCTACCGGAAGGGCGGAACCGGAAAGGACGGCACCTGCGACTGTATCGGCCTGATCATCGGGGCCCTCCGCCGGGCCGGCGGAGACTGGCCCGGCCTGCACGGATCCAATTATTCCGCCCGGCTGGAGATGGAGTCCATGGCCCCGGTAAGAAAAGCGTCGGATCTGTCTGTCGGGGATCTGGTGTACAAGTCGTATCCTCCGGGATCCTCCGGATACGCCCTGCCGGACAGATATAAACCCGGCGGCATCTTTTATACGGGGGATTTGCTGGACTATTACCATGTTGGCGTGGTTCTCAGCGTTTCCCCGCTGATTATTCTTCATATGACGACCCCGCGCTGCAAAAGGGATACGACCCTCGGAAAGTGGCGGTATCACGGAAGGCTGAAGCGGGTGATTTATCCGGAAAAGCTGTCTGCGCCAGGAAAGCGCTGAATCCTGAAAGGAGTGAGGAAATCTGGAAGTCTATCAGGGACTCTGCCTGATCGGGATTCCATCGATTATCAGCGGCATCGTGGCCATCTTTCTCCAGCGTGGCATGAAATCCAGGGACGAGAAGCAGGAGGAGATCCGGAACAAGAGCCTGGAGACAGAAACCCAGACCCGCGCGATCATGATGGGCCTGCAGGCAATTCTCCGGGATACGCTGCTGCAGCGCTACCGCCATTATTTTGAAAAAGGCTGGGCGGATTACGATGACCGTGAGAATATGGAAAACCTCTGGGCCCAGTATCACGCTCTGGGAGCAAACGGGATCATGGACGGGTATCGCGCCCGGTTCCTGAGCCTGCCGGTATCGAAACCGGAAAAACCTGTTGAGTCGGAAATCCGGAACGACCGCTGTTGAAAAGAAGGGAGAAAAGAAATATGAAATGGAACTGGAAGGAATGGATCAGGGCTGCCGGCATCCGGGCCCTGAGGACTTTCGCGGAAGCGATGCTGGCCTACATCGGAACCGGGGCGATTGTCCTGGGAGATGTAAACTGGCTGGCGGCGCTCAGTGCCGGCGCCTTCGGCGCAGTCACCGCGCTGCTGCTGGCTCTCAGCGGCCTGCCGGAGATCAATGACGCGAAATGACAGCTTTCAAAGCCTGTGAAATTCACCTTTGAAGAAAACAGCGTCCTTCAGCAAAATCTGAAGGACGCCCGGAAACTGCTCAGCTCAACCCACGTGGAGGTTGGGCTTCCTGCGGGGGCTTCCGGCCGGAGCAGATGGCTTTTAGCCCTGCACGAGCGGGGAGCCCCCGGGGCTCATATCCCGCCCCGGCCCGTAGTCGGCCCTGCCCTCGCCAGGGCGGAGACTCAGTCCGCCGTGGCGGAAGGCCTCGTCTCCGCCTGCGAGGCGGCCGCCGGGGGAGATCCCTCCGGCGTAACCGCCGGCTTCGAGCAGGCCGGCCAGGCCGGGGTGGACGGGATCCGCGCCTGCATCGATTCCGGTATCCAGCCCGGCAACGCCCCGCTTACGATCTCCGGCGGCTGGATCCGGAATTTCTCCTCCGGCAAGCCGGTACACGTCCCCGGCAAAGGCTTCGACAAACCCATGTACGATACCGGCGAGCTCTACAACTCCTTTGATTACGAGGTCAAGTAGCAGGTAAAACCAGCTTCACAGGAGCGGGAACGTACCTGATATGATAAGCCTGTCGAAAGGAACCGGGTTCTCCCGGATGAAAAAGAAGGAGGCTGAAAAAGATGATGCTGATTGCTGTTATTTCCGCCGTAGTGCTTGGATCCTGTCTCGCCCGGATGATGACGGAAGAAACCCGGGAATGCCGCAAAAACAATGAGGCCGTCTGACAGATATACGCGGCAAAGCATTACAGAATGAAACGCTTTCCAGCAAGGAGACGAAATATGCCGCCCGTGGGGCGGCAGTAAATCGGGACTCAGAACCAGGGAGGAAGAAAAGATGAGAACGAAAGTGATCTGCCTGGCGCTGCTGCTCTGCCTGAGCGTTGGCCTGCTCAGCGCGTGCAGCGGCGGAAGCATCGTCGGAAAGTACGAGGACGATGGGGGTTATTACACCTTGATATTGAAGGACGACAACACCGCAACGCTCAAGGACATAAACTGGACTTACAAGGGACCGTATACCTTTGAGAACGGTGTTGTCCGGCTGCGCTACAATGGAGGTTACGGCTACAAAACCCATTTCGATTTTGTCCAGGAAGGCCGCAATTTCCGCTTGTCTTTTCCGGATTGTTCCTTTCTGCTGAAGCGGAAGTGAGGGGACGGGGGACGGTGTGCTGCCGTCCCCCCTGTGTTCCTAATCCAGATCCCGGGCGAGAGCCGCGGGGTCCGTCATCTCGAAGATGGTATAGCCGCCGAAGGAGGCGACCTCCTGCACGGGCACCTTGTCGAAGTCCTCCAGGGCGGAGGTGATATCCATGTTCGCGATGACGGCGACCTTCTGCTTCTCAACAAACTCGATGTTCCACAGATTCCGGTCGCAGAGCCAGGGCATGTACTTGATCGGATGCTTATGGGTACCCATCATCACCGGGACGGTCCTGACCGCGCCGTCGGACAGCTCCGTCACCACCGCCGCGTCCCAATAGGCGGCGTAGGCCAGGGTATACCCGTTCTCCTTCAGATAATCCGCGATGGGCTGCAGGCCCTTGACGGTGTCCGTGTCGTTATACTGCAGGCCGATATACTCCACCGGCATGGAGGAGGTATCCTGGAAGAAGCCCGCGTAGTATACGCCGTTGGCGATCAGCATCATCAGGCCCATCAGGCCGGCGATCCAGTGGACGGAGAGCTTCGAATCCCCGCGCAGGAAGAGGTTCGGCTTTTCTCCCTCCGCGGCCTTCTCCTTCGCGCCTTTCGCCCGCTTCGTCTTCTTCGCGGCGGCGGCGCTCTCCGCGTCCCACTCGTCCGCCGCTTCCGTGTCCGCGGCCGCGCCTTCCGCGGCGGGGACGCCGAATCCCTCCCGCACGTCGGCCGCGGCAAAAGCGGGCACGATCCAGACGATGATGGGCAGCAGATACAGCATATGCAGCATGTCCTCGCTGTTCAGGAACATGAACACGCAGGTCATGACCAGCTGCACGATGAGCCAGAAAAGCTGCAGGAAGCAGGCCGCGGGCTCCCGGGACCTGCGCAGCGTATGTGCCGCCAGGATCAGGCTCAGCATCCAGCAGAGGATGCCGCACATGCTCAGGATCCCCTGCAGGGTGAAGAGGGGCTGGTAATCCTGGAACCCGAGATCCACGAAGATATTGGAGATCACCGTATGCAGCGTGGCGAAATTGCCCAGGGAGATGGTCTGGCCGCTGTAGTCCTTGAAGGCGAACATGTTCGACAGCACGTTCAGGTTCACCAGATATCCCGCGCCGGCAAAGGCCATCGGCACCGCCGCCAGCAGCACCTTCGGCAGCTCCCGCCCGGCGCCCGCGCCGGTCTCATGATCCTTCTCGCTGCGCAGCGCCGTCAGCACCGCCGTCACGAAAAGCGGCGCCATGCAGATCATGAGCGGCCGCACGCCGCCCAGCCCGTCCGCGAAGGAGGTCAGCGCCATGAGCCCCGTCACGGTCCAGAAGGGCCAGCGCTTCCGCCCGCCCAGCCGGCGGACCGCGCCGAGATACAGCCCGACCACCAGGAAGGAGAAGGCGATGTGGAAGGAATAATAGTTATGATACAGGATGATCCGCCCGAAGGGGATGCTGAAGGGCAGCAGGATCGCCGCCCCCGCGACGCAGAAGCGGTTGAAGGGAATCCTGGCCTGGCGGAACAGGACGCCCATGGCTCCCAGCATCATCAGATCCATGATGATGCAGCCCCAGAACCGGACCAGGGACCAGTCGGAGCAGACCCGGAACAGCAGGGAATAGATGATGTGGCAGTCAAAGACCTGCAGCTCCGTGGAGTAGACCCAGGAGGAGGACATGATGCCGCCCTCCCGCGCCAGCTTCTCGCTGAGCACCAGCTCCGAGGCGGTGTCGCTGTCGATCAGGTTCCGGGAGACCGACCAGGCGGACCGGACGGTCAGCACCAGGGAAAAGATCAGCAGCAGAACGCAGAATACGCGCTTCACAATGGGCCAGACCTTGCTTTGTTTCATCTTCCGTTCTCCTCCATGGCGCCCCGGAAGGCTCTCCGGGGGCCGGTTTTTTCGCCCACGGCTCCCCGGAAGGCTTTCCGGGGGGCCGCTTCATTCGCTCAAAGTTCCGCGGGGATCAGCCGGATGATCTCCCGGAAGGGCATGCACATCCCGTCGGTCTCCAGCGCCCGGTGGGACCGCAGGATCGTCTCCGCGGCCTTCTCCATCGCCGGGAAGGCGGACCGGGTCAGCTGGTTGGCGTAGATGACGATGTTGAC
>CAMVDI010000114.1 GCA_947166205.1 uncultured Clostridia bacterium | reverse complement strand
ACCGACCTGAGCCCGGAGGCGCTGGCCTGGGCGGAGCGGAACCGGGCGGAGCTGGGGCTGGACTGCGAAATCCTGCGGGGAGACCTGTTTGAGGCGGCGGAAGGGCGGCGGTTCGACTGCGTCCTCAGCAATCCGCCCTACATCCCCTCCGCCGAATGCGGCCGGCTGCAGCCGGAGCTCAACTGGGAGCCGGCGGCGGCGCTGGACGGCGGGGCGGACGGGATGGACTTTTACCGCCGGATCGCGGCGGAGGCGCCCCGATACCTGAAGACCCGGGGATTTGTCCTGATGGAGACCGGGAACGGCGAGGCGGAGGCCGCGGCGGAACTGCTGCGGGCCGGCGGCGCCCGGAGGACGGAAATCCGGAAGGACTATGCCGGCATATCCAGAATGGTGCTCGGAGAATACGAAGATGTTTGCGAAATTACAGGCGGTCAGGGACCGGTATGAGGAACTGACGGAGGCCATGGGCCAGCCGGAGGTGACGGCGGACTACGCCCGGCTGCAGGAGATCGTCCGGGAGCGGGCGGGGATCGAGGAGACCGTCCGGAAATATGAGGAGTACCTGGAGCTGGAGCGTCACCTGGCGGAGGCCAGGGAACTGACGGGGGACCCGGATCTGGGGGCGGAAGCCCGGGCGGAGGCGGAGGCCCTGGAGGCCCGGCGGGAAGCCCTGACGGGGGAGCTGCGGCTGCTGCTGGTGCCCTCCGACCCCATGGACTCCCGGAACGTCATGATGGAGATCCGGGCCGGCGTCGGCGGGGAAGAGGCCGCGCTGTTCGCGGGGGATCTGATGCGGATGTACCAGAAATACTGCGACCGGGGCGGGCTGAAGGCGGAGATCCTCTCCCTGACCGACACGGAGCTGGGCGGCGTCACGGAGGCGATGATCATGATCTCCGGGAAGGACGCCTACGCCCGGATGAAGTTTGAGAGCGGCGTCCACTGCGTGAAGCGGGTTCCCGCCACGGAGAGCGGAGGCCGCATCCATACCCCCACGGCCTCCGTGGTGGTTTTTCCGGAGGCGGAGGAGAGCGAGGCGGAGATCCGGCCGGAGGACATCCGGGTGGATCTGTACCGGGCCTCCGGCCACGGTGGACAGAAGGTCAACAAGACGGAAACCGCCGTACGGCTGACCCATTTGCCCACGGGACTGGTGGTCACATGCCAGGATGAACGCAGCCAGCTGCAGAACAAGGAGCGGGCCATGGCCGTGCTGCGCAGCCGGCTGATGGACCGGCAGCAGCAGGAGATCCGGGCCGCGCAGGACGCGGACAGGAAGGACCAGATCGCCGGCGGGGACCGGAGCCGCCGCATCCGGACCTACTACTACAACCACGATTACGTGGTGGATCACCGGATCGGGATGACCATTCCCCGGGTTTCGAACACCATGAACGGGGATCTGGACGATCTGATCGCCGCCCTGCGGCTGGCGGAAAAGACGGAGCAGCTGAAAAGGCTGCGCGAATAACGGAGAGCGGATAAGAACCGCATGAATGACGGAGCGCGTATACGATGGAGACAAAGGTAATGAACGCTTCCTCGCCGGAGGCTGTGGCGCTGGCGGCGCGGCTGCTGGCGGCGGGGGAGCTGGTGGGCTTTCCGACGGAAACCGTTTACGGGCTGGGGGCCAACGCCCTGGACCGGGAGGCGGTGCTTTCCATTTTCGCCGCCAAGGGGAGGCCGGCGGATAACCCGCTGATCGTCCATATCCGGGAGCGGAGCCAGCTGGAGGGGCTGTGCACGATTCCGGAGGGGGCGGAGAAGCTGATGGACGCCTTCTGGCCGGGGCCGCTGACCCTGCTTTTTCCCCGCACGGAGCGGATCCCGGACGAGGTGACCGCCGGGCTGCCCACCGTGGCGGTCCGGATGCCCTCCATGCCCTGCACCCAGGCGCTGCTGGAGGCCTGCGGGCTGCCCATCGCCGCGCCAAGCGCCAACCGGTCCGGGCGGCCTTCCCCCACCACCGCGGCCCACGTGCTGGAGGACATGGACGGCCGGATCCCGCTGATCCTGGACGGGGGCGAATGCCAGGTAGGGCTGGAGAGCACCGTGCTGGATCTGACCCACGGAAGCCCCACCATCCTGCGGCCAGGCGGCATCACCCGGGAGATGATCGAGGAGGTGCTGGGCCGGGAGACCGGGCTGGCGGGGAGCGTCCTGCGGCCGCTGGAGCCCGGGGAGAAGGCGCTTTCCCCCGGCATGCGGTATCGGCATTACGCCCCGAAGGGCACCGTGACCCTGATCGAGGGCGGGGAGGAGAAGGTGGTCCGGGCCCTGCGGGAGAGCTGCCTCCGGGACCGTGAGAGTGGGCTGAAGAGTTGCGTGCTGTGCTTTACGGAGCATCTGGAAGCGCTGAAGGACTGCGATCCCCATGATCTGGGATCCGCGGCGGATCAGCGGCAGGTGGCCCACCGGCTGTTCGACACCCTGCGGAAGCTGGACCAGGAGGGGATGGAGACCGCCTATAGCGAGGTTCTGCCCCCGGAGGGAGTCGGGCTCGCGGTCATGAACCGGCTGGGAAGAGCGGCGGGATTCCGGAAGATGGATGTCTGAACCGGCCAAGCGTGAAGACCGGGTTTTCCGACCGGCGTTTCACGATTGTACTTTTTTTGAACAGAGATTGCTTTTATTCGGTAAATCGGTAAAATAACAGGGAGAAGAACGGAGGAGGACGGGAGCAGACATGCAGCCTATCACGCGATTTGAAGACGCGCCGGAATATCAGGAGTTCAAGGCCAGGCGGGAGGAAATGGCCGCGGCCACGGGGAACAGGGATCCTTATTTTATCCGGCACGATTCCGCGCTGACGGATACGTCTCTGGTGGACGGGGTCCGGAAGCTGAACTTCGCCAGCTACAACTACGTGGGGATGTCCGGGCGCAAAGAGGTCTCCGAGGCCGCGAAGGACGCTATCGACAAATACGGGACCTCCGCCAGCGGCAGCCGCCTGCTGGCCGGGGAGAAGACGATCTATCGGGAGCTGGAGCGGGAGATCGCCCGGTGGAAGCGGTCCGACGATGCCCTGGTGCTGGTCAGCGGCCATGCCACGAACGTCACCTTCGTGGGAAATTTCTGCGGAGAGGGGGATCTGATCGTCTATGACGCGCTGTCCCACAACTCCGTGTGGCAGGGATGCCTGCTGAGCAAGGCGACCTGCCGGCCCTTCCCCCATAACGATACCGCGGCGCTGGACCGGATCCTGTCCACCCGGCGGGAGAAGTTCGGCAAGGTGCTGATCATCGCGGAGGGGGCCTACTCCATGGACGGGGATGTGGGCGATATTCCCGGCCTGGTGAAGATCAAGAAGAAATACGGCTGCTTCCTGATGGTGGACGAGGCCCACTCCAGCTGCGTGCTGGGCCCCACGGGCGGCGGCGTGGATGAATACTTTGACCTGCAGCCCGGGGATATCGACATTCACATGGGCACCCTGTCCAAGGGGCTGGGAGCCTGCGGCGGATATCTGGCCGGGAGCCAGGCGATCATCGACTACCTGCGGTACATGCTGCCCGGATTCGCGTTTTCCGTGGGCATCTCGCCGCCTCTGGCGGCGGCCGTGCGCAAGGCCATCGAGCTGCTGCACCGGGAGCCGGAAATCATGGATCGGCTGCACCACAACATCCGCTTCTTCTGCGACGAAGCCCGGAAACGGAACCTGAACATCTGTCTGGCCGGGGAGAGCGCCATCATCCCCGTGCTGATCGGCGAGGATCTGGACGCCTACGTGCTGTCCAACGCCATGCGGGACAGGAACGTCTGCGTGCCGCCGGCGGTGTTCCCCGCGGTGCCCCGGGGAGAGGCCAGGCTCCGGTTCAACGTCATCTCCGAGCATACGGACGAGGAAATCCTGACGGCGCTGGATACGCTGGTCTCCTGCGCGGAGGAGCTGGGAATCCAGCTTCCCAGGCCCTGAAAAAGCCCCCCCGGACAAAAGTCCGGGGGGTTTCAAATGAGCCCCGGACTTCGTCCGGGGGGATATTAACACGAGACCCCCGGACTCTCGCCGGGGGTGTTGATATGAGCCCCGGACTTTCCGTCCGGGGCTCGTATGCTGTGCAGCGCGGCGGGCATGGCCTTCCGGGAGAAGGTTTCTCTCGTCAGCGGGCGCGGCGCTTCATCTCGGTATAGCACATCAGGAGGGGCGCGATGCCCTTCGCCTCATTCTGCACGACGGGCTCGGAGAGATAATAGGCGACGGAACCGTCCCTCCGGCGGTTGTTTTCCGGGCCCAGGCCGGCGACGAGGCAGATCCGGTCCAGGCTGATCTCCTCTCCGGAGAAGGACAGGCAGGTCCGGCAGATGCCCTCAAAGGTTTTCTGACCCATCTGACCGAAGGAGGGATCCAGGATGCCCAGCCGGGCGCCCTTCAGCATGGCGTAGGCCGCCATGGAGCTGCCGCTGGTTTCCAGATAATTCTCCGGAACCTCCGGATGATCCACCACCTGATAATACATGCCGGTCTCCGGATCCGCGAAGGGAAGCAGATCCCGGGCCAGATCCTTCAGGATCTCCCGCAGGGGCTCCGCGTCCTTCTCCGGAAGGATCTCGCACAGATCCGCCAGGGAAGCGGCAAACCAGCCGATGGCCCGCAGCCAGAAGTTGCTGCTCAGGCCGGTTTCCGGATCGCACCAGAAAGCCTTGCGGGAGGCGTCGTAGCCGTGGTAGTACAGACCGGTCTTCGGATCCCGCATATGCCGCCGGACCACCGCGAACTGACTGAGCACATCGCTGTAATCCCCGGCGCCCAGATACTTCTCGTACAGGGCGGAGAAGGGCTGGGCCATGTAGAGCCCGTCCAGCCAGACCTGATCCGGATAGATCCGCTTATGCCACCAGGAACCCTCGAAGGTCCTGGGCTGAGCGTCCAGGAAGCGGCGCTGGACATCCGCGGCCCTGCGGTATTTCTCCTTGCCCGTGGCCCTGTACAGGTCAAAGAGCACGCGGCCCTCGTTGATATCATCCAGGGCCTGGCCCTCCGGGCGGAAGGTGCGGATGGAGCCGTCCTCCCCGATAAAGGCATCGATAAAGGACTCCACAAAGTCAAAATACTTCCGCTCCCCGGTGATCTCATACAGATTCAGCAGGGCGGTCATCATGCAGCCGTCGATATAGTTCCAGCTGCCCGGCGCGTTCTGGCGGATCTTTTCCACGTTCCAGACCGTATGATCCGGCGTCGATTCCGCGATCAGCCGGGCGATGTAGCGGTCCAGGGAAGCACAGAGCTGTTCATAATCCAAGGGTACCCTCTCCTTTCAGCGTCAGGTCGTCCGGGAAACGCTTCTTTTTCATAGAACAGGCGGAGGCAGGGGCCTCCGCCTGAAAAGCGTCCGGGGAATCAGAGATGAATCCGGTTTTCGGTTTCCGCGTCGAAGAGATACACGGACTCCAGCGGAACGTAGAAGGTGAAATCGATATCCGTCTCCGGGGTGTCATGGCTGTCCACCTTCAGGATCGCCTGATCCTGGCCGGCGGTGATATAGATATTGGTGTTGTCGCCCAGCATCTCCGTGAGCTCAACCTTGCAGCGGATCTCATAGTCATCCGCGCCGGGCTTCAGGGAGATGTGCTCCGGACGGAAGCCCAGGACCACCTCGCGGCCTTCCCAGTCCTTCGCCGCGGCGCCCATCTTCCGGGTCAGATCCAGCTGATTCTCCCCGAAGGGGATCTTTCCGTCCGTCATCTTTCCGCGGATGAAGTTCATGGGCGGCTCGCCGATGAACCCGGCGACGAAGATGTTCTCCGGCTCATAATACAGCTGATAGGGGGTTCCGATCTGCTGGACATAGCCGCTCTTCATCACGACGATCCGGTCCGCCAGGGTCATGGCCTCGGTCTGGTCATGGGTGACATAAATCGTCGTGGCGCCGGTCGCCTGATGAATCTGGGCGATCTCATAGCGCATG
>CAMVDI010000113.1 GCA_947166205.1 uncultured Clostridia bacterium | reverse complement strand
AAGAACAGCGCCAGCGAAAGCTGCACCACCGCGCCGGCCATGTAGTACAGGCTCAGCAGCATGGCGTCCACGTACTCGGTCTTGGTAAAAATCTTCGCGTAGTTGTCCAGCCCCACAAAGCCGCGGTTTTTCGTGTAGCTCATGTTGTAGAAGCTGAACTGGATCATCTTCGCGAAGGGAACGTAGGTAAAGAGAATCAGCAGAAACAGGGGAACAGCGGAGAAGGTGGTGATCAGCAGGACCTTCTGCCAGTTGGTCCTTTTTCTGCGCTGCGTCAGGTTGGGGGCTGCAATGGTGGCTGGGCTCGTAGACATGATCCTGCTCCTTCCTTCCCGGGCGGTGTAAAAAAGGGGGCCACGGGTTTCCCTGTGGCCCCCGCGTAAGCGGTTGAATCTGCGGAATTACTTGACTTCCACGCCGTTGTCGGCCTGCGCCTGAGACCAGGCTTCGTTCCAGCTGTCCATGATCGCGTCGAATTCCATGTCGCCGTTGAAGGCGTGCTCAACGATCTGCTGGATCTTGGTGTTGCCGCCGTTGTTGATGGCCAGCTCGGAATCGTTGTTCAGGGTCGCCAGCAGGGTCTCCTCGCCGGGCAGCGCGGGGGCGTCAGCCACGAAGTCGATGCCGTCGAAGGCCGCGTACAGGTCGGGCATCTCGCCGTTCTTGTCGATGGCGATGCCGCCCTCGCTGTAGGCGAAGCCGCTCTGCTCGGTCAGGAACTTGATGTAGTACATGGAGGCCAGCTTCTCATCGTCGGTGGCCTGCACGTTGATGCCGAAGCTGTAGTCGGCGCCGGCGGAGGCGTACTGCTTGCCGTTCACGGTGATCGGGAAGCTCATGTAGCCGATGTCATCGCCGTGCTCGCCGGCATCACGCATCTGGGTGTAGGCCCAGGAGCCCAGCACCATCGTGGCGATCTTGCCGTTGTTGATCATGCCCTTGCAGCCTTCCCAGTCGGTGGTGGTGTAGTCTTCCTCGATCAGGCCTTCCTTGACCGCGTCATACAGGATCTTGTAGACCGCGTAGGGGCCGGTGCCGTCGCCGTTGTCGGAGAAGGGGTTCGCCTTGTGGGGCAGAACCTGGGTCATGTAGGTGGCGTCGCCCGTGGCGGATCCGCCGATGTAGGCATCCCACGCGCCCATGGTCCAGCCGGCAGCGTAGTTGGTGTAGAGCGGGATCGCGTCGGTGTTTTCCTTCACCAGCCGCAGGGCGGCCATGAACTCATCGGGGGTCTTGGGCAGCTCGGTGACGCCGGCGGCCGCGAAGACAGCCTTGTTGTAAACGATACCCTGGGCATTGCCGGTGGAGGGCACGCCGTACACGATGTTGTCAAACTGCCAGGCATCGATGAAGTTGTACTTCTCGGCCAGGGTGCTCAGATCGCCCAGCGGCACGAAGTACTTATACAGCTCGTCCTTTTCCACGGCGGGGATTCCCATGATGGTCCAGTCGTTGGTGCCCACCCGGAGCAGCGCGTTCTCGGCGTAGTCGGTCACCAGGTCGTACTCGATCGTCACGTTGGGATAGGTCTTCTGGAACTCTTCCACGTAGCCCTGCAGCTTCTCGGGAATGTCCGTCCGGTGATAGGCGAATTTGATCGTGGCGGTCAGATCCGCGTTGTCGCCGTAGTTCAGCTGATCAAACGTGGGCAGGGTGCTCTCCGCGGCAGCGAAGGACGCCATTCCCAGCGCCAGGCACAGCGCAAGAACCAGAGCCAGCATCTTCTTCATGGTTTCTTTCCTCCTTGAAAATAATTAAGTTAACAAGTTAACCTTGTTAAGCGCATTATAAACCTCGAAAACCCCTATGTCAAGGGTTGATTGATGGAAAATATGGGAAAGTTTTTTCCTGTTGCTCCGGTTCCAAAGCCTGCTCCGGGCTTGTATCCATTTCCTTCGCGGGCGGTTTGCTTAACAGATTGCTTAACAAAAAAGCAGGAGGACAGTCTCCTGTCTCCTGCTTTTTTGCCTCCCGGACCGGCCGCGCCGCGGCATCATGGGCGGGCAGATGAGCCGGCAGCTTGCCGCCGGGCTTACCGGACCAGCCACACCGCGGCGTCGTGGGCGGGAAGATGAGCCGGCAGCTTGCCGCCGGGCTTACCGGACCAGCCACACCGCGGCGTCGTGGGCGGGAAGAAGGGCGGATATCGTTCTGCTCGATTTTCCGCTCCAGAGCTCCCGGGCAATCGCGAAGGGGATCTCCGTATCCGCCTCCGTCAGCGTGATTCTGCGCCGCCTGTCAGAGAGGTTGAAGGCCGCGGCGTAGAATCCCCTTCCGTCCTTCCGGGGAGCGATCCAGACGGATTCCTCCTCCGTGGTCCGGATCGGATGGGCACACCAGCTTTCCTTCTCCATATCCAGCACGGCGCCGTTGGTCAGAAGCGCCAGGGTGAAGTCGTCGTTCTGCGGCAGGTCGCCCCCGATCATCAGCGGGGACCGCATCACGCACCACAGGGTCATCATGGTCCGCTGCTCCGCGGGGGTAAAGCGGGTCCATCCCTTCTCCGGATAGCACTGCCGCAGGGCGCCCAGCGGCAGCATGTCCGCGTCCGGCCAGTGGCCCGGCCCCCCGTGGATGCACCATTTCTCCGCCCGCTCAAACATGCCCTTCAGCAGCTTCCAGTCGTCCCAGAAATCGTCGGTGATCCGCCACATGTTGGCGTACCGCTTCAGATGCTCCGCCCTTTCCAGCGGCGCCGGGCCGGGGGACAGGCTCAGCACGATGTCCCGGCCGCAGCCGCGGCAGGCCTCGGAGATCAGTTCGATCTCCCGCTCGCACCGGGGATATTCCCGGGCGATGTCGTCGCACTTGACGAAGTCCACCCCCCAGAAGGCATAGAGCCTGAAGATGCTGTCGTAATACGCCCGGGCGCCGGACAGGCCGCATTTGAGCCCGTACATGTCCGGGTTCCAGGTGCAGATCGAATTGGGATCCGCCACCTGGCCGCAGGTCATCTCACTGCCCAGGATCGGCAGATTCCGGTGGGCCGCCGCCCGGGGCATGCCCCGCATGATATGGATGCCGAATTTCAGCCCCATGCTGTGAATCTTCTCCGCCAGGGGGGCGAATCCGGCGCCGCCCTTCGCGGAGGGGAAGCGGTTCTCCGCGGGGAAGAACCGGCCGTATTCATCCATCACCTCGCTGGAGAAGGGTTCGTATTCATGGTTCAGGGCCGTGGGCTGGTACCACTGGATGTCCACCACCACGTATTCCCATCCGAAATCCTTCAGGTGCTCCGCCATATAGGCCGCGTTCTTCAGCACGGTCTCCTCCGTGACGGCGGCGCCGTAGCAGTCCCAGCTGTTCCATCCCATGGGCGGTGTCTGTGCGATCATGTGCCTCTGCTCCTTCCTTTCCCGCCTCCGGCGGGTTCTCTGCCGGATCCGCGGGTTTCCCCGCGCCGGTCCTGCGGTTCTTTTCTTCCTTCGCTTCCTACGCTTTTTCCGCTCCGCCTTCCAGCTCCCGGAGAGCCTCCGGCAGCGCCCGCACGGTGTCCCCGGCGGTCATGGAGACCGCGCCCATTCTCTCCTGGGCGATCTCTCCCGCCCTGCCGTTCAGCCAGGCCCCCGCGGCGGCGGCCAGGGGCAGCGGAGCGTCCCCCGCGCAGACTGCGGCCAGAATGCCGCTGAGCACATCCCCGCTTCCCGCGGTGGCCATGCCCGGCGCGCCCCGGTCCGTGATGAAGGTCGTCTCCCCGTCCGTCACAAGGGTGGCCGGACCCTTCAGAAGCAGGGTGACCCGATGCTCCCGGGCAAAAGCCTCCGCCGTAAAGACGCCCTCCCGCTGAACCTCCGGCACGGTTCTCCCCGTCAGCCGGGCGAATTCCCCCGGGTGGGGCGTCAGCAGCACCCTCCCCGCCGCGTTCCGCAGCAGATCCGGCTCCTCCTTCAGCAGGGCCGCCAGCGCGTTCAGCCCGTCCGCGTCCAGGATCAGGGTCCCCGGGAATTCCCGCAGCAGGAAGGTTACCCCTTCCCGGACCGCCGGGCTGTTTCCCATGCCCATCCCCGCCGCCGCGCATTTCAGCCCCCGGATCATCTCTTCCCATTCGCTCCGCCGGAAAACCGGCTCCTCCGCCCCGCCCAGGGGGAAAAGCGTGCTCTCCGTCATCAGCGGGATCAGCACCGGGCAGAGGGCCCGGGGCGCGGCGACCCGGACCACGCCGGCGCCGGACCGCATGGCCGCGTTGGCTGCCTCCGCCAGCCGGATGGCGCCGGGATAGCGTTCGCTGCCGCCAATCAGGCCCAGGTAGCCGTAGGTCCCCTTGTTGGCGAAATGCTTCCTGGGGGGAAACAGGGCCGCCGCGTCCTTCCGCTCAAGCAGGTACCGCTCCGGCCCCAGGGGCGGAATGCCGATATCGATGTTGACCTTCTCCCCCATCAGGTCCATGGCCCGGTTCAGAAAATGCCCGGGCTTGAAGCATCCGACGGAAACGGTCAGATCACTCCGGACCGCCTCTCCGCCCATGCCGCTGTCCCCGTTCAGGCCGCTGTTGATGTCCGCGCTGACCACCCGGGCGCCGCTTTCGTTGATCAGCCGGATCATCCGCGCCGCCTCTCCGCCGGCCTCGCCCCGGAACCCGGTGCCGAAGATGCAGTCCGCCGCGGAGCCGTACCCCGCCAGCGTCTCCGTCTCCGCCCACAGCTGATGGGGCACGCCCCGGCGTTCGCACTCACGGAACCAGTATTCCCCGTCCGGGGTGAAGCGCTCCGCCTCCAGAAAGAGTCTGCAGGCGATGCCCGCGTCCCGGAGCTTCGCCGCCAGCACGTATCCGTCCCCGGCGTTGTTCCCCTTTCCGCAGACCACCGCCACCGGCGCTTTCCATTCCGCCGCCCGGAAGATTCCCTCTCCCGCCCGTTCCATCAGCTCCCGGCCCGGGGTGCCCCCGGCGATGGCGGCGGCGTCCGACGCCCGCATGGAAGCCGTATCCAGAATCCGAATCATCTTCCCGTCCCTCAGATCACAATCTCCCCCGGCCTGTAGCCCTTCGGCAGTTCCTCCTCTTCCAGGAAGGGAAACGCCGGATCCTCCAGCACCGGGAGAAAAGCCTCATACGGATACCCCGGCATCTCGCAGCCGTAGCTGGTCTGGCCGAACCATCCGCCCTCCTTTTTCTTCTGGTTCAGATCCCGGGCGAATTTCGTCCGGTTCGAGCAGTCGTGCACCGCCATGGGCCATCCTTCCTCCGCCGCCTCCCGCAGCATGCGCAGGGAGATTTCCCGGCTGAACACCGGGCTCAGGTAGCCCATCCGGTAAAAATACAGGTTCTCCCCCGGATAGCAGCCCAGGTTGTTCTCGTTCAGATGCAGCTCCGCGCAGTTCATGAAGTCGATGCCGCTGGCCAGGATCGCCGCCTTCTTTTCGTGGAACCGGATCTCAAACTCCCGGGTCATGGGCGTTTCGATGCCGACCTGGGGGATGTATTCCTTCGCCGTGCGCATGGCCGCGATGACGCTGTCCGCCGCCCCCGACGCGCCCAGGTTGAAGCGGATCTCGTCCAGCCCCGCCTCCCCCAGCGCCCGAAGGTTCTCCCGGTTCGCGTTCAGCCCGTTGGTGTAAAGATGCTGGTGCACCCCGGCGTCCCGGAACCGCCGGATGATGCCGTAGTACTTTTCGATCTCCATGAAGGGCTCCAGGTAGACATAGGCGATGCCGGTGGGCTTTCCCTGCAGGGCAAAGAGCAGGTCCAGATCCTCCTCCCGGTATTTTCCCCCGCCGATCTCCCAGAGGCCCTCCCCGATGGGCGGAATGCTGTCCAGCACCCCGTAGTCGTAGCAGAAGGGGCAGCGGGCGTTGCACCGGTTGGTCTTCCGCACGGCGGAAAGCCCGGTGCCCAGCAGGCAGCTCCGGCATCCCTGCGGAAACTTTTCCGCCGGCCCGACATACAGCGTGCATGCCGGGATTTCCCTGCTCCAGGGAATCCCTTCCGGATGCCCGGGTACGACGGCCTTCAACCCC
>CAMVDI010000112.1 GCA_947166205.1 uncultured Clostridia bacterium | reverse complement strand
GGAAAGGAAGAGGAACCGCAGGAAAAGACGGTCCGGGAGGATCGGACGGCCCGGGTTCCGGAGGGAAACGCCGGGGCGCTCAGCGAAGCGGGAAGGGGCGGAACTCAGGGAAAGAAACAGCCTGACCGGCAGGCTCCGGAAGCATCCGGAAAGAAAGACCGGAAGCCGAAAAAGCTGATTATCCTCCTGTCCGCGCTGCTGGGGATCCTTCTTCTTGTGGGCGTGATCCTGGGTTCCGGTGTGCTGCGCCCGACTCAGCCCCCGGCGGTGACGGGAAATCCGACGGATACGGAGACGCCTACGCCCACGGCGACACCTACGGAGACTCCTACGGAGACGCCCACGGAGACTCCTACGGAGACGCCCACGGCGACACCTACCGCGACGCCTACGGATACGCCCACGGCGACACCTACGGCGACGCCCACCGCGACGCCCACGGCGACGCCTACGGCGACGCCCACGGCGACGCCCACGGCGACACCTACCGCGACGCCCACGGAGACACTTACGGCGACGCCCACGGCGCCCCCTACGGCGGTAATGGCTGATCCGATGCTGCCCCAGCCTGAGACACCCACGCCGAAGGCGGATTCCGCGGGAAGCCAGGGCTCCCGATACGCGGACCTGAGCGAATTCCGGCGCGTCGGAAATCAGGTCACGTTCGGCAGATATGAACAGGACAACGATCCGTCAAACGGGGAGGAAGATATCGTATGGTATGTGCTCGCGGCGGACGGGGAAAAATGTCTGCTCGTAAGCAAATACGGTCTGGATGTCCGGCCCTATCACACGGAACTCAGCGATGTGACATGGGAGAACTGCAGCCTCAGGGCCTGGCTGAACAGCGATTTCCTTTTCAGCGCGTTTTCGGAAGAGGAGAGGCTGGCCGTGAGCCTGTCGGCGGTCAGCAATGACAATGATCAGGGATATCCGGGACTGACCACGAACGGAGGGAACAATACCGAGGACAGCGTTTTCCTTCTCAGCTACGGCGAAGCCGCCGCGTATCACGCGCAGGGCAGAGTCGCCCCGACCGCCTTCGCGCGCCGGAGGGGGGCCTACGCCTCGGATACGGAGAAGACGGCGGAGGGAGAACCCTCGGGCTGGTGGTGGCTCCGCTCGCCGGGCGAGGAGCAGAAAAAGGCCCTGGCGATCGACGCGGATGAATCCTTCTGCACCGGGGATGTCAATTCAGAGGATGTCTGTGTTGTTCCGGCTGTCTGGGTGAGCTTCGATTCCGGGATTTTCAGGGATCCCGATGCTCCGCAGGAGCCTGTGACCCTGTCCTCCCTCGGATACGATCCCCAGCGGTTTGCCGCGGTCGGGAACGTGGTCACCTTTGGAAGATATGAACAGGACAACAGGGCTGACAGCAAGGAAGAGATTGAATGGATTGTGCTGGAGGTTCGGGAAGACCGCTGCCTGCTGCTGAGCAGGAAGATACTGGAGCTTCAGCCGTATCATACCGAAGAGAAGAACATCACCTGGGCAGACTCCGATGTCCGGAAATGGCTGAACCGGATTTTCCTCCGCACTGCTTTCAGCGCCGGGGAACAGCGGCTCATTCCGGAGACCGAGGTGGACAACGGCGAAAGCCAGGGATTCTATAAAACGGACGGCGGAATCGATACAACGGACTGGGTTTTCCTCCTGAGCTATCGGGAAGCAACGACCGGGTATCTGTCCGATATGACGCGGAGAGCGTGCGAAGCCACGCCCTGTGTTCTGGCCAAGGCCGGAGCAGACAACGCGCTGTGGTACAGGAACATCTGGCTTCTGCGGTCCCCCGGGGATTATGAAGACAGGGTCGTCTGCATGACGGAGACGGGGCAGAGAATTCCGGAGGATGTGACATTCCGAGGCGGAGTGAGACCGGCCATCTGGCTCCGCTTCTCCGGCGAATAAAAGTGAATCAGTGAACACGGGGAGGTCTTATCATGCAAAACAGCCTGAAAACCCAGGAGCAAGGAGCGGAAGAGAAAATGAAAAACGGAGACAGCATGAAAAAAGTCAGACGGATTGTGTTCGCGGTCATTCTGACCGTCTGTCTGTACGCAAACGCGGCATTGGCAGACCACGGTTCAAGCACCTCGCTGACTGGAGCGGGCGAAACGGGACAGGTGAATGAGGGCGTTGCCGTTTCTGTGCGTGTGGACGGCGTTCCCTATCTGAAGAGACTGGAGTCCAAAACCCTGCAGGACACAGGACACGTCAAGTATGACGATGACTGGATCTGCGAATGGGATCCGAACGGCACAGCCGGTCCCTGGGTTCTGCAGAGCCGCTGCGGAACAGACGAGGGCGGGATCGTGAATGAAACCGAGCTGAGGGAGGATGAGCTGACCTTCGAGTCGCATCTTGGCGCGCTCAGCGATCTGGAACCGGGAAAAATCTACTCCTTCCGGATCCTGAGCGGCGGCGGAAATGGCTCGGCGTCCGAGTGGCTGGAGGTCAGAATTCCGGAATATCCCAATGACAACAGCTATGCTGTGAGCAAGTGCGTTTTCCCGCCGATGACGATATCGGAAATCAAGAATCAGGACAATGCGGAAGACCTGGCTGTGGAGATCGTCGTGGATGATCCGACGGGCAGCAGTGCCTTCCAGCTTCCGTATCTTTACGCGATATCTCCGGTTTCCGCCCCGGAAAAAACAAGGGCAACGACCGGATGGTTCATGCGCGGACAGCTGGATCACTTCCAGCAGTTTTTCACGCTGAATCTGATGTACTGGGACGATGTCGTGAGCGAAGCCGGGGATTACAGCTTCAGGCTTTATGTGAACGGCGCCCGGGTTCTGGACACCGTGTTTACGGTTGAGCGGGGAAAGCCTGAAGCCCCGGCTCCCTACGCGGGCAGCGAGTACGAGGTCAGGCAGGCCAACAACAAGTCCGGAACGATAACGAAATATCTGGGACACGACGCGGACCTGACGATCCCGAATGAGATCAACGGCTGCAAAATCATCGGCATCGGGGCCGGCGCGTTCAAGAACAACAACGACATTCAGCGGGTCACCATTCCGGAAGGGATCAAAACGATAGAGGAAGAGGCGTTCAGATGGTGCGGGAACCTGAAGGACGTGTATATCCCGGACAGCGTGACCGGAATCGGGAAAAACGCGTTTACCAACTGCACGCTTCTTGAAACAGTCAGGCTGCCGGAAGGCCTGAAGGAACTGCCTTACTACGTGTTTGCCGATACCGGCCTGAGAAGCATCCGGCTTCCCGAAAGTCTTACAGCCATCGGATCCGGGGCGTTCGCCGACTGCAAAAGCCTGGAATCCCTGGTGATTCCGGACAAGGTCAAAAAGATGGAAAGATTCGCCTTTTCCGGCAGCGGAATCAGGGAGGTCACCCTGGGGAAGAGTCTGCAGGAAATCGGGGAAGACGTCTTTATGAACTGTTCCTCCCTGCAGGAAGTCACCATCCCGGAGAAAGTGACAAAGATTGGCGAGGGAGCCTTCAGCGGCTGTACAGGCCTGAGGACGGTCGTGATGTCCAAAGGGGTCAGGGAGATCGGGAAGAGAGCTTTTACCGACTGCAGCTCCCTTGAGTCCGTAAAGCTTTCGGACGGGCTGACAAAGCTCGGAGAGGACGCGTTCAGCAACTGCGTGAAACTTTCGTCCATCGTGATTCCGGGGAAAACCGCCAGAATCGATAAAAGATGCTTCTGGGGCTGCACGGGGCTTTCGGAGATTACGATTACCAACGGCGTGAGGGAGATCGGAACATACGCGTTCAGCGGCTGCACCGGGCTGGTTTCGGTCTCTGTGCCGAAAAGCGTTACCGTGATTGGGGACTCCGCCTTCTCGGGATGCACGGGGCTGAAAACGGTTCAACTGGAGAACGGCCTGAAGAAAATCATGGCGTCGGCTTTTTCCGGATGCTCTTCCCTGACGGATATTACCCTGCCCAAAACGGTCAACAGCCTGGGAGAAAGCGAATCCGGCGCGGCTGTTTTTGAGGGGAGCGTCTTTAATGGCTGCTCAGGCCTTCAGACGATTGAGATCCCCAAAGGGGTTCCGTCTGTCAAAAGAGGCATGTTCAGCGGATGCTACTCGCTCCGGGAAGTGATCCTTCCGGATTCGGTGAAGGAGATCGGCGACGCGGCGTTCAGCAGCTGCGGAGCGCTGGAGGCGATCGTTCTGCCCAAGAACGTAAAAACCATCGGGAGGGACGCCTTCAACGGATGCGCCTCCCTGAGGGAGGCCACGCTTCCGGCGGGGCTGACAGAGATTTCCGGAAAAGCCTTCAAAGGCTGCGAGGCGCTTCGCGAAATCATCATTCCGGCCAAGGTGAAGACGATCGATGACAGCGCGTTCGAGGAGTGCGTAAGCCTGGAATCCGTGGAGATCCCCGCGTCCTGTACAGAAATCGGATCGAAGGCGTTCAGGAGCTGCTTCAGCCTGAAGGACGTGACCATTCCCGCAAGCGTCGGGGAGATCGGGTGGGAAGCCTTCGATCAGTGCAGCGATTCCCTGAAGGTGACGGTCAAAGAGGGAAGCTATGCTATGCAGTACTGCGAAAAGTACAAGCTGAACTATGTGATCGCGGAATAACGCCGGGATCGATCAGAGCATAAATAACCTCGAGGGGCGTTTTGTATTGGATCAGACAGGGAATGTAACAGAGCGGGATGAATTGTGTATAATGGGGTGAAGAAGCTTTGGCTGAGATGCCGGAGCAAGATGGAGCGCTTTCAAACGAAAACGGTTTGGGAAGCTCAAAGACAGGAAAGGAGAAGATCTTATGGAGAAAGTGCTGGAACTGCTGCAGGATGAAGCTTTTGTGGAGGAACTGGACAAGCTGCAGGAAGAGAAGGATGTTATCGCGCTTTTCGAAAGCCGTGGAGCGACCGTCACGATGGATCAGCTGCGGGAGCTGTTCAGCCAGCTTCCGGAGCAGGGAGAGATCAACGAAGATGATCTGGACAAGGTGGCAGGCGGAACGATCCTTCTGTCACCTACTATTACAGCTACTATTGGAAGGCCGCTTACAAAAGCGCTGTCATTAGGCATCCTCTGCCGTGTTCTCAAATGGAGAAGAAGATAAGGGGAATCTCCCGGATTTGCTTTATTCATAACCGGAGGCGTAAAGATTCATTTTACGCCTCTGTTCGTGTTTCCGGTCCGGATGGTTCTTTTTTCTCCAGCTGACGTACCGCAGCACGCAGGAGGTTCCTGCCAGCATCCATGTGACCCCCGCGGTGATCCAGATGGACCAGACGCCGGCGGAGGTGACGCCCAGGAGCAGCAGCGGCAGGCCGACGCGGCCGGCGATCTCAACCAGAAAGGCGGCCTGCCGCTGAACCCCCGGGCGGGGCCGGGAAGGGCTTCGCGGGAGGCTGCCCCGGGGGCGTGCCGAAGCCCCGGCGGCCAGCGGGGAAACGTATCGAAGGGAGAGGACGGACTTGAAGCTCATTCATCTGTCGGATTTGCACCTGGGGAAACGAGTGAACGAGTATCCCATGCTGGAGGATCAGCGGTATATCCTGCTGGAAATCCTTGGAATCATTGAAAAGGAGAAGCCGGACGGGGTGATCATCGCGGGCGATGTGTACGACAAATCGGTTCCCCCCGCCGAGGCGGTCTCTCTTCTGGACCGATTTCTCAGGCGGCTGGCCGGCATGAATCAGAAGGTATATATGATCTATGGGAATCATGACTCGGCCGAACGGGTTGCCTTCGGCGGGGATTTTTTTCTGTTGGGCGGCATTCATCTGTCCCCGGTTTTCCAGGGCAGCATTCAGCCCTGCACGCTGAAGGATGATTATGGGGAAGTCAGAATCTGGATGCTGCCCTTCATCAAACCGGTGGACGTGCGCCACGCCTTTCCGGAAGAGGAGATTTCGAACTACACCGATGCCGTGGGGCAGGTGATCGGCCGTATGGAGCTTGACCCATCCGGGAGAAACATTCTGGTGGCGCATCAGTTTGTCACGGGCGGGGCCAGGTCCGAGTCGGAGGACGTGTCCGTCGGCGGCCTGGACAACGTGGACGCCTCCGTGTTTGATCCATTTGACTACGTAGCCCTGGGGCACCTTCACGGTCCCCAGCATATCGGACGGGAAACGGTCCGCTACTGCGGGACGCCG
>CAMVDI010000111.1 GCA_947166205.1 uncultured Clostridia bacterium | reverse complement strand
CGTTGCGGCCCATGACCTCCACCACGGAGCAGCGCTCGTGGGACTGCATGGTGTCCCGCAGCTTGTCGATGCACTCGATGGCCGTGTTGCAGGCGGAGTCGAAACCGATGGTGTAGTTGGAGCAGCCCACGTCGTTATCGATGGTGGCGGGAATGCCCACCACCGGAATGCCCAGGCGGGAAAGCTCCAGGGCGCCCTTGAAGGTGCCGTCGCCGCCGATGGCCACAACGCCCTCCACCCCCAGCAGGCGGCAGGTGGAAACGGCCTTCAGGCGGCCTTCCTCGGTCATGAACTCATCGCTGCGGGCGGTGTAGAGAACCGTGCCGCCCCGGGAGAGCAGATGGCCGACGCTGGCGGCGGTCAGCTGGGTGAAATCGCAGTTGATCAGGCCCTGCCAGCCCCGGCGGATGCCGATGCACTCAATGTCTTCCGAAACCGCGGTACGCACCACGGCACGGACCGCGGCGTTCATGCCGGGGGCGTCGCCTCCGCTGGTCAGGACGGCGATTCTTCTGATTTTCTTCTTTTCCATGGCTGTCTCTCCTTTTTCTCATGATTCCGGGCGGGAGCCCGGTCCGGAAGAAGAAATGGAACGCTGAATCCATCAGCGTTCCGGAAGCGTTTCAGGATTTATTTTTTGGCGGTCTTCCAGTCATAGTTCTTCAGGTGCATGCTCAGATGGCGGGGGAGACCCTCGACCATCATGGGGCTGTACTGGCCCTGAATCAGAGGACGGACATAGTCCAGGAACTCTTCGGTGACGTAGTTGCCGGCCTTGTTGATCCACTCCCGCGGAACCACCTTTTCGCCGTTGGCGATGCGGTGCACATCGTAGACGCCGGTGGAGCTCTGGTAGGGATCGTCGGAAACCCGGTCAATCACGACCATGACGCCGGAGGAGCCTTCGTCCGCGGCCTTGACGGTGGCGCCGCCCACGTTGAAGGCTTCATCCACGTCGATCTTGCTGGCCAGATGGGCCGCGGCGCGCTGCAGGGTGGAGAGCTCGACAGCCCTGGTCTTGCAGCCGAGCTTGCCCTTGACCACGTCAGCCAGGTAGGCGGCGGTACCGCTCATCTGGATATGGCCGAAGGCATCGGTGGTGGCGTTGGAGGTGGCGTACTCGCAGACATACTTGCCCTCGGAGGTCTTGATACCCTCGGAGACCACGGCCACGACCACGTCCTTCTTCTCCAGCAGTTTGTGGACGCTGTCCACGAAGCCGTCGATGCTGAAGGGAACCTCGGGCAGATAGATCAGATCGGGACCCTCGCAGTCCTCACTGCGGGAGAGGGCGGCGGAACCGGTCAGCCAGCCGGCGTTGCGGCCCATGATCTCGATGATGGTGACATTCTTCTTCTGATAGGAGAAGCCTTCGGCGTCGCAGATCACTTCCTTCGTGGAGGTGGCGATGTACTTGGCGGCGCTGCCGAAGCCGGGGGTATGATCCGTGATGTTCAGATCGTTGTCAATGGTCTTGGGGCAGCCGACAAACTTCTGCTTCGCGCCGGTGAGCAGGGAATAGTCGAAAAGCTTCCGGATGGTATCCATGGAATCGTTTCCGCCGATGTAGATGAACACTTCGATATCCAGCTTGTCCAGCATCTCGAAGATCCGCTCGTACACGGCCTTGTCCTCATGGATCTCAGGCAGCTTGTAGCGGCAGGTGCCGAGGAAGGCGGAGGGCGTCCGCTTCAGCAGCTCCAGGTCCAGCTCATTCTTTATATGGTCGGACAGATCCACATACTGGCCGTCCATAAAGCCCTGGATGCCGTAGCGCATGCCGTACACCTTGCTGAAGCCGCGCTCCATGGCGGTCTTGTACACGCCGGCAAGGCTGGAGTTGATGACAGCGGTCGGACCGCCGGACTGACCTACGAGAACATTCCCCTTCATGTTTGTCTACCCCTTTTTAAAAAATGAATGTGTTCCGGAGCCCCGGAAGGGAGCACCACGCCCCTGCCCGGCCGGGCGGCCGAAAGCGCGGGAGCGAAACGGACTGAACGCATTATATCGCTGAATATTTTCGCTGTCAATTCAGGATTTTCAGCGCCGGAGGATCAGAATTCCGGCTCCGGAGGGTCCGGTTTCCGGCGCCGGGGGATCAGGATTTCTTTGACAGGGAAACGGCTGTATGATACACTCTGCGGCAGAAAACACGGCGCAGCAGCCGCCCCGGGAAGGGATCGGACAATGAGCGGAAAACCAAAGATGATTGTGATTGAGGGTACCAACGCCTCGGGAAAGAGCGCCCTCGGGGTCCGGATGGCCGCGGAATTCGGCGGGGAAATCGTCTCCGCGGATTCCAGACAGGTCTATGCCCGGCTTGACCTGGGCTCCGGGAAGATCACGCCGGAGGAGATGAGGGGGGTGCCCCATCACCTGATCGACGTCCGGCAGCCCGGGGAGTTCTTCTCCATGGCGGATTTCCAGGCCCTGGCCTATGAAGCCATCGACGGGATTCTGGCCCGGGGAAGGGTTCCCTTTTTGGTGGGGGGAACGGGGCTGTACGTGGATTCCGTGGCGGAGGGATACGTGCTGAGCGACCGGAAGCCGGATCCGGAGCTGCGGGCCCGTCTGGAGACCTTCTCCACCCCGGAGCTGTACCGGATGCTGAAGGAGAAGATGCCGGAGGCGGACACGGACCCCCGGAACCGGCACCGGGTCATGCGCATGCTGGAAAAGCTGGCGGCGGGGGACGGGGGGCCCGCACCGAGAAATCCCCGGTACGAGACGCTGAAATTCGGCGTGACCTGGCCCCGGGAGATCCTGAAGAAGCGGATCGACGAGCGGCTGGAGAAGCGGCTGGAGGAGGGCATGGTCCAGGAGGTTCAGGCGATGCTGGACGAGGGGGTTTCCGAGGAATTCCTGACGAAGCTGGGCCTGGAATACAGGTATCTGACCTGGTACCTGACGGGAAGGATGGGCTTCGGGGAGATGAAGGAGGAGCTGGGGCTGGCGATCAAGCGGTTTGCCAAGCGCCAGATGACCTGGTTCCGGAAGGATCCGGACATCATCTGGCTGGACATGGCGGGGGATCCCCTGGCCCAGGCCAGGCCGTACGCGGAGGCCTTTCTGGGCCGGGCCGCGGAGGAAACGGAGCCCGGAAAGGAATGAAGCCCGCCGCCCGGGGAAAGGGCCGCGGATTTCGGTCAGGGAAAGGGCCCGCCCCGGGAGGGCGGAAGGGCGGAAGCCCCGCGTGTACACAGCACAAATCACCGCGCGAATCACCGCGCATATAATTAAGGAGGACAGCCGGATGAAAAAGATCGAAATGGAAGATATTCTGGAGTACCGGATTCCCGGGGATCTGAAATACAGCCCGGACGGAAGGAAGCTGGCCTTCCAGGTCACGAAGGCGGACCGGGAGAAGAACGACTACCGCACCAGCGTCTGGATCGCGGAGAACGGGGAAGCCCGGCAGATGACCTTTGAGCAGGACGCCTCCATCGCCTTCTGGGAGGACGACGAGACCCTGATCCTGCGGCGGAAGAGCGGGGACGGCACCCCCGGCGTCACGGAGCTGTACCGGCTGCGCCTGCGGGGCGGGGAGGCGGAGAAGTGGATGACGCTGCCCTTCCCGGCGGGGCAGATCCTCCGGTGGGGGGAGAACAGATACATGGCGGCGGGCCGGATCCGCGCCGACGACCCGGACGCTTATCTGGATACGGCGGAGGAGCGGAAGCGGAAGGCGGAGGAGCGGAAGCAGGAAAAGGATTACGAGGTGCTGGACGAGATCCCCTGCTGGTTCAACGGGCAGGGAGTGACCAACGGGCAGCGGGGAGCGCTGTTCCTCGTGACCCGGGGGGCGGACGGGAAGGCCGTATGCAAGCGGCTGACCGCCCCGGATTTTGACATGGACGGCCGGATCCGGGTCTTCGGCGGAAAGGCGTACTTCACCGGGGCGAAGCGGGAGCGGGTCAGCGGACTGACCAACCAGCTCTACGCCTACGACGGAAAGATCACCTGCCTGTACCGGAAGAAGGACCACGGGATCGGAAGCCCCTTCGTGCTGGGCGGGACGCTGTACTTCCACGCCTCGGACATGAAGGCCTACGGATGCAACCAGACCATGGACATCTGCACCCTGGAGGAGGGAAAGATCCGCAAGGTTTATACCCCGGAGGTCTCCCTGTACTCCAGCGTGCTGGGGGACACGGCCGAGGGCGGAGACGGGGACTGGACGGACGGAAAGGAATACCTGACCCTGGCCACCGTCGAGGATCATAACGCCATCTTCTCCTTCACCGCCTCCGGGAAGGGGCTGCGGCGGAAGACCCTCTGGGAGGAACCGGGCATGCTCTGCGCCATGGACGCGGGGGCGGAGAAGATCGCCGCCGTTTACCAGGGATGGGATCACGTGGCGGAAGTGTACGAGATGAACCGGGACGGAAGCGGCATGCGCCGGATCACCCGGCTGAACGACGAAGCGCTGGCCGGCCGGTACGTGGCCAGGCCGCAGCGGATCGACTACGAAAGCGCCGGGGAAAAGCTGCACGGATGGATCCTGCTGCCGGAGGGCTTCAGCAAAAGGAAGAAGTATCCCGCTGTGCTGGACGTGCACGGAGGCCCGAGATGTGCCTACGGGGAAACCTTCTTCCACGAGATGCAGCTCTGGACGGCCCGGGGATTCGCCGTTTTCTTCACCAATATCCGGGGCAGCGACGGCCGGGGGGACGCCTTTGCCGACATCCGGGGCGAATACGGCGGGGTGGACTATCAGAACCTGATGGACTTCACGGACGCCGTGCTGAAGGCCTATCCCAACCTGGATGAGAAAAGGATCTGCGAGACCGGCGGCAGCTACGGCGGGTTCATGACGAACTGGATCATCGGGCATACGGACCGGTTCTGCTGCGCCGCCAGCCAGCGGAGCATCTCCAACTGGATCACCATGGCCTACATCAGCGACATCGGCGCCTTCTTCGCCGCGGACCAGAACCGGCTTTCCGGCACGATGAGCCCGGAGGAGACGGAGGTTCTCTGGACCCATTCCCCGCTGAAATACGCCGCGAACGTCCGGACTCCGACGCTGTTCATCCACAGCGAGGAGGACTACCGGTGCCCCCTGGCGGAGGGAATGCAGATGATGCAGGCCATCGCCCTGCGGGGGGTGGAGACCCGGATGTGCCTCTTCCACGGGGAGAACCACGAGCTGAGCCGGTCCGGGAAACCCCTGCACCGGATCCGCCGGCTGAAGGAGATCACGGACTGGTTTGAAAAGCACACGGCGGGCGGGAAAGCCTGAGCCGGCGGGCGGAAGGCCCGGAGGGAGAACGCATGTGGTATCGGAACGCGAGAATATTCACGCCGGAGGGGTATCTCCGGGGGGCTTTTGAGGTCCGGGACGGCCGGTTCGCCGCCGTTACGGAGGGAGACGGGCCGGACCGGGAGGCCGCGGATCTGGGGGGACGGAAGGTGATCCCCGGGCTGACGGACATCCACACCCATGGGAACTCCGGGGCGGATTTTTCCGACGGGGATCCGGAAGGCCTGGAACGCATGGCCCGGTATCTGGCGGGGAGGGGCGTGACCAGCTTCGCGCCCACCTCCATGACCCTGCCCTACGACACCCTGGCCCGGGCCTATGAGACGGGAAAAGCGCTCCATGACCGGCGGCCGGATGGCTGCGCCCGGGTCATGGGCATTCATATGGAAGGTCCCTTTCTGTCCTGGAAGAAGAAGGGAGCGCAGAACGGGGACTATCTGCGGAAGCCGGATTACGAAGCCTTCCGGCGGCTGCAGGAGGGATGCGGCGGGCTGATCCGGATCGCGGACGCCGCCCCGGAGCTGGAGGGGGCGGCGGAGTTCGCCCGGATTGCCAGCCGGAGCTGCACGGTCTCGGCGGCTTTGACGCGGGTTTCAGCCACGTGACCCACCTGTTCAACGCCATGACCCCCATCCACCACCGGGAACCGGGGGTCATCGGGGCGGCCAGCGAACGGGAAGGGGTGACGGCGGAGCTGATCTGCGACGGATACCACGTGCACCCCAGCAGCGTGCGGATGGCCTTCCGGCTCTTTCCCGGACGGATCTGCCTGATCTCGGACGCCCTGCGGTGCTGCGGGATGCCGGAGGGCGAATACGAGCTCGGGGGGCAGCGGGTTTTCCTCAGGGAC
>CAMVDI010000110.1 GCA_947166205.1 uncultured Clostridia bacterium | reverse complement strand
TGCTGTCCCCGTCCCTGCAGGTTCTTCAGGACAATGTGCCGGCCGGAACAGGCGCCTGGCAATTTGACAGCAGCGGCAGGCTGGCCAATCCCAACATCTATGACAGCGTATCAGCATTTCATAATGGTTACGCGATTGCTTCCCGCGAAGGAAAGCAATACCTGATTGATCCTGAAAAGCAGGAAACCGAATTGCCTGCCAAATACACATATGTCTGTGCGTCTGCTCCGACAATGATCTGCTTCCGGACGGACAAAGACAAGTTCGGCTGTACGGATGCCGAGGGAAAGATCATCGTGAAGGCCGAGTATGATCAGGAAATCCTCCTGGACAACGGAGCTGCCCGGGCTGTGAAGATCGATACCAAAAAAGCCTCCAAAAGCGGTACGGACGCCGCGATGACGGTCATTTTCGATGAAAACGGCAAAACAATCCTGAAGTCAGGAAAGTATATTGACTGTTATCCGGCCGGAGAGGACCGTTTCCTTGTGGTGACCGGGAAGACCAAAAACGGGCTGCTGGAGAAAACAGGTCAGCTGGTGGACCGAAAAGGGAAACAGATTCCGGGAACAAGCGACATGAAAGGCATAGGGGGGCAAATGTCAGACGCCCGGAAGATCGGCGACTATCTTTTTGTGGCCGCGGGCGGAAGCTGGTCCAAGGGAGAAAAGGTCTGGATGTTCTGTACCGCGGAGCTGAGCGTTGTCAAGGGAAGCGAAAGGGAATACAGCGATCCGCCCATGATCCTTCAGGACGGCAGTCTGGTCTGGATCCGTATGGCGGGCGACACGGGCCGTGTGGAAATCTACAGGCCGGCGTATGGCTTTCCGACGGTCATGATTCCTCATTGCGAGGCCCTTGTTTTGAATGAGAACTCGCCGTACCTGCTGTTCCGGGACAGCTGGGACAACTTCTGGTATCTGTATGACGCGGGAGGCAACAGGATTATCTGATTCCATGATCCCCTGCTGCCAGGGGGGGCGCCTCGGGACAGGGGAATTGACGCGGGACGGACAAATATGGTAGAATACTGCGAAATCTGAAATTCGAGGGAGGGGTTTCCCATGGAACACATTCAGACACTGAATACCCGGAACCTGTGTGAGAGCGCGAAGAACGGCGGATGCGGCGAGTGCCAGACGTCCTGCCAGTCCGCCTGCAAGACCAGCTGCGGCATTGCCAATCAGCAGTGCGAGAACAAGGAAGAGAAAAAGTAATCCGGGTTCCCGGAAAATGCCGCCCGCCGGGCGGCATTTTTGCTACCCGGGACGGAAAGCCGGGGGCGGGGGACGAAAAGAAAAACATAACGGGAGTTTGCTGCTTCATGATTCATCAGTATCAAATGGACGGGCTGAACATCGTGCTGGACGTCTGCTCCGGCGGGGTGCATCTGGTGGATGAGATCGCCTACGACATGATCGCCCTGTACGAGACGGAAAGCAGGGAGGATATTCTGGCCCGGATGGAGGAGAAATACGGAAGCCGGGAGGATGTGACCCGGGAGGAGCTGGAGGCCTGCTATGACCAGATTACCGGGCTGAAGGACGCGGGACAGCTGTTCTCCGAGAACAGCTTCCGGCCCCTGGCCGGGGAGCTGAAGCGGAAGACCGCCGGGGTCGTCAAGGCGCTGTGCCTCCACGTGGCGCATACCTGCAACCTGAATTGTTCCTACTGCTTTGCCAGCCAGGGCAGGTATCACGGGGACCGGGCGGTCATGTCCTTTGAAGTCGGAAAACAGGCACTGGACTTTCTCATTGCCTCCTCCGGCAGCCGCCGGAACCTGGAAGTGGACTTCTTCGGCGGGGAACCGCTGATGAACTTCGGCGTGGTGAAGGACCTGGTTGCCTACGCCCGCTCCGTCGAAAAGGAGCACGGCAAGAACTTCCGCTTCACCCTGACCACCAACGGGATGCTCATTGACGACGATGTCATCGATTTCGCGAACCGGGAGTGCGCCAACGTGGTGCTGAGCCTGGACGGGCGGAAGGAGATCCATGACCGGTTCCGGGTGGATCACGCGGGGAACGGATCCTGGGAGCGGATCGTGCCGAAATTCAAAAAGCTGGTGGACGCCCGGGGCGGAAAGAACTATTACATGCGGGGCACCTTCACCCACGCGAACCCGGACTTTCTTGAGGATATCCGGGTGATGCTGGATCTGGGCTTCACGGAGCTGAGCATGGAGCCGGTGGTCTGTGCCCCGGAGGACCCCTCCGCCCTGACGGAGGAGGATCTGCCCGTCGTTATGCGGCAGTACGAGGACCTGGCCCGTCTGCTGGTACGCCGCCGGAGGGAAGGCCGGCCCTTTACGTTCTATCATTACATGATCGATCTGTCCGGCGGGCCCTGCGTGTACAAGCGGATCTCCGGATGCGGATCGGGGACGGAATACATGGCCGTGACCCCCTGGGGGGATCTGTACCCCTGCCATCAGTTTGTCGGGGAGGAGCGGTTCCGCCTGGGGGACGTCTGGCACGGGGTCGAGGCCCCGGAGGTTCAGGCGGAGTTTGCCGCCTGCAACGTCTATGCCCGGGAGGAATGCAGAACCTGCTGGGCGAGGCTGTACTGCTCCGGCGGCTGCGCCGCCAACGCCTGGCACGCCTCCGGCTCGGTCCGGGGCGTATACCGGACAGGGTGCGAACTTTTCAAAAAGCGGATGGAATGCGCCATCTGGGCGGAAGCGATGAAGAGCGTGCCGGAGGGCTGAGCGGCCCGGCGCCGCGCACCCCCGGGAGAGGGACCGATCAGAGAAAGCGGGAATGAGAATGAGAAAATGGCTGTGCCTGCTGCTGGGCCTGATGCTTCTGGCTCCGGCGGCGCTGGGGGAGGAATACCCGCCCCAGGAATACGAGTTCACCCATAAAGCGTACCTGACATATGAGTCGGAATCCCTGAAGTACCGGATTGAGACCTTTCTGGTTCACGGCGTCCGCTGCTATCTGACCAAGGTCTGGGTCCGGGATCCGGGCTCCCAGATCCGCAAGGCCCAGGCGGACTGGGGGCAGAACATCCAGCTGCCCCGGGAGATGGTGCTGCAGATTCCCGCCGCCGTCGTCGCCATCAACGGCAGCGGATACTGGAGCCCGACTTATCCCGACGTGCCGGAGAATTATCCCGGCCAGGTCTCCGACTATTACTATACCCCCTGGGGTTCCCTGACGGTGACGGACGGGCAGGTGCTCCGGAATGTGGAGGAGCTGCCCTACTACGGGCTGACGGCGGAGGCGGACGGGCTGCGGATGTACGCGGGGACGCCCACCGGGGAGGTGCTCGCCGGGGCGCCGGCGCAGACCTGGTCCTTCCGGGACTTTTGCCCCATGCAGCGGGACGGGGAGATCCTGACGCCGGAGGACTGGGACTTCGCGGGACGGAAAGCCCGGCGGACCGTGATCGGCCGGGTGAACCGGAACAACTATCTGATCCTCTCCGTCTCCGACGAGGGGGGCCTGGGCCTGACGCTGCATGAGGTCAACGGATTCTTTCAGAAGTATTTTCAGACGGAGTGGCTCTACAACCTGGACGGCGGCCCCTCCTCGGCGCTGATGGTCCGGAAGCAGGGAGCCAAAAAGCTCCGGACCGTCATGGGCGGGGCGGCGAAGGATATGGACCTGCTGGTTTTCGCGGAAGCGGAATAAACCGGCGGAAAGACGATAAGCTGAAAGCGGCAGGCGAAAGGAGGGGATCCCTGTGGAAAGGCATCTGGTCGTGGGGCTGCTGGCCCATGTGGACGCGGGCAAAACCACCCTGTCCGAAGCCATGCTGTATCACGGCGGCGCGCTGCGGAGCCTGGGCAGAGTGGACCACGGGGACGCCTTTCTGGACACGGACGCCCAGGAGCGGGAGCGGGGAATCACGATCTTTTCGAAGCAGGCGGAGCTGACCTGGAAGGATCTGCGGCTGACCCTCATGGATACGCCCGGGCATGTGGACTTCTCCGGGGAGACGGAACGGGTGCTCTCCGTGCTGGACGCGGCGGTGCTCCTCATCAGCGGGGCCGACGGCGTCCAGGGGCATACGGAAACCCTCTGGCGGCTGCTGCGGGCCTACGGGGTGCCGACGCTGGTCTTTGTGAACAAGATGGATCAGCCCGGGACGGCGCGGGCCCGGCTGCGGGAGGAGCTGAGGCTCCGGCTGGGGGACGGGTGTGTCGATCTGGCCGCCCCCGGCGCCATGGAGGAAGCAGCCATGGGCTGCGAGGAGGCCATGGAGGCCTGGCTGGCCTCCGGCGCGGTGCCCCCGGAGCTGCTGGCGCGGATGACGGCGGGGCGGGAGCTTTTTCCCGTCTTTTTCGGCAGCGCGCTGCGGGATCAGGGGGTGGAGGCCCTGCTGGACGGGATCCGGGAGCTGGTGCCGTCCCCGCGCTATCCGGCGGACTTCGGGGCAAGGATCTACAAGATTACCCGGGATCCCCAGGGAACCCGGCTCACCTGGATGAAGATCACCGGGGGGAGCCTGAGGGTCCGGACCGGGTTTCGCGGCGCGGAGGGCCAGGAGGAAAAGATCAGCCAGATCCGGCTCTACAGCGGGGCGAAATACCGCCCGGCGGAGGAGGTCTCCGCCGGCACGGTCTGCGCGGTGACGGGGCTCACCTTCACCGGCGCGGGGCAGGGCCTGGGGCTGGAGGCCCACGCGCCGGCGCCGCTGCTCACGCCGGTGCTCACCTATCAGGTGATCCTGTCCCCGGGGACGGATCCTTCCCAGGCGCTGCGCCAGCTGCGTTTGATCGAGGAGGAAGATCCCCAGCTGCGGGTGGACTGGACGGCGGAGAAGCAGGAAATCCGCGTCCGGCTTATGGGCGAGGTCCAGCTGGAGATTCTCCGCCGCCTGCTGAAGGACCGTTTCGGACTGGAGGTCTCCTTCGGGGAGGGCAGCATCCTGTATCGGGAAACCATCGCCGCTCCGGCGGAGGGCGCCGGGCATTACGAGCCCCTCCGGCACTACGCGGAGGTGCATCTGCTGCTGGAGCCCGGGGAACCCGGAAGCGGCCTCAGGTTTGCCTCCCGGGTGAGCACGGACCGGCTGGAGCTGAACTGGCAGCGGCTCATCCTGACCCATCTGGCGGAGAAGGTGCACCGGGGCGTCCTGACCGGCTCCCCGATCACGGATATGAAGATCACCCTGACCGCGGGCCGGGCCCATCTCAAGCATACGGAGGGCGGGGATTTCCGCCAGGCCACCTACCGGGCCGTGCGCCAGGGGCTGATGCGGGCGGAGAGCGTGCTGCTGGAGCCGTGGTACCGGGTCCGGCTGGAGCTGCCGCCGGACTGCGTGGGCAGGGCCATGACGGATCTGAGCCAGCGGGGCGGCAGGCTGGACCCGCCGGAAACGCTGCCGGACCGGACGGTGCTCACCGGCAGCGCGCCGGTGGAGGCCATGCGGGGATATGCCCGGGAGGTGGTCAGCTATACCCGGGGACAGGGAAGGCTGAGCTGCGCGCCGGACGGATACGCCCCCTGCCGGAACCCGGAGGAGGTCATCGCCCGGATCGGCTACGACCCGGCCAGGGACGCGGCCAACCCGGCGGATTCTGTTTTCTGCGCCCACGGGGCGGGCTTTGTTGTGCCCTGGGACCAGGTGGAAAACTACATGCACCTGCACCCGGAGAGCCCCCGGGGCGCGGAATCCGGGACGGAGCGGGAGGATGCCGCCCCGGCCGGCCCGGGGCCCGGCGCCCGGGCCCGGGATTTCCAGGCGGAGGAGAAGGAGCTGGAGGCGATTTTCCGGCGGACCTACGGGGAACCGAAACAGCGGACGGGGGAAGCCCCGAGGCGGGATCCCCGGCCCACGCTGAACGGCGCCGTCATGGCGGCCGCGGCCCCGAGGACGGAATACCTGCTGGTCGACGGATACAACATCATCTTCGCCTGGCCGGAGCTGAAGGCGCTGGCCGGAAGAAGCCTGGAGGACGCCCGGAAGACCCTGACGGACATCCTGAGCAATTATCACGGATACCACGCCTGCGAGCTGATCCTCGTCTTTGACGCGTACCGGGTTCAGGGCGGACGGGGAAGCCAGGAGGAGACGGGCGGCATTCACGTGGTCTACACCCGGGAGGCGGAGACCGCGGAC
Source organism: uncultured Clostridia bacterium (assembly GCA_947166205.1). Next base: position 69 of record CAMVDI010000110.1, on the reverse strand, counting down.
AACTATATCGAAAAGACGATCCGGGAGATGGCGGCCAGGAAGGACCGGAGGGTCCGGGTGGCCACCTCC
>CAMVDI010000109.1 GCA_947166205.1 uncultured Clostridia bacterium | reverse complement strand
ATCGAGAACGCGGACTATGAAGGGGACCGGATCCGGGTGTCCCTGAACGTGCGGCCCGGGGACCCGGTCCGGGAGTTTGTCAGCGGTCCGGAGCGACTGGGGCAGGCGGTGTTTCTCGGCGGGAGCCGCGGGGAGATCCTGACGGCGGAGGCGGAGTTCCTGCGGAGCCTGGAGATCGAGACGGAGGACTGAGCCCGGGACGCCCGGCGCGCGGACTCCGGGACGAACCGGGCCCGGGACGCCCGGAGGCCGGAAACAGGAGCGCGAAGCGCCCGGCCCCCGGAGCGCGGATAACCCCGGGACACCCGGAGTCCCGGCAAAACAGACGGCGAAATCGGAAGGCGGGAGAGGCGGAGATGACGGAGCTGACGAGGCCCACAGAGCTGACGGAGCTGAAAACCCCTTGCTACATCCTGGACGAGGCGGCTTACCGGGAGAACATCCGGACCTTCCGGCAGGCCTTTGAGCAGGCCTGGGGCGGGGAATGCCGCTTCGGATACTCCGTCAAGACGAACCACCTGCGCTGGCCCCTGGAGATTGCCCGGGAGGAGGGCTTCCTGACGGAGGTGGTCTCCCCGGACGAATACGCCTGCGTCCGTGGGCTGGGGGTTCCCGACGGGGAGATCATCTACAACGGGCCCCAGAAGGGGGATACCGCCGTCACGGCGGCGGCGGCCGGCGCGCTGGTGAACCTGGACAGCCTTGAGGAATGCGCGGCGGTGGCGGAGGCCCTCCGGGCGGGGAGGCTCGCGTCCCCGCGGATCGGCCTGCGGGTGAACTTTGACCTGGAGGCCCGGTGCCCCGGGGAGACCACCGCGGGGACGGAGGGATCCCGGTTCGGCATCTGCGCGGAGAACGGGGATCTGGCCCGGGCCTGCGGGATGCTGCGGGAGGCCGGGGCGGAGCCCGCCGGCCTGCACATGCATCAGTCCAGCTCCACCCGGAGCCTGGGAATCTTCCGGGCCCTGGCGGAGGAAGCCGCCCGGGCGGCGGACGCGCTGGGCATGGCGGATCCGGCGTTTATCGACATGGGCGGCGGATTCTTCGGGGGAAACTACTTTCCCGGGAAGCCCACCCCGGCCCAGTACGCGGAGGCGGTCTGCGGGACGCTGCGCCGGCGGTTCGACCCCTCCCGCACGGCGCTGATCCTGGAACCCGGGGCGGGGATCCTGGCCACGGCCATGGACTATCTCGCCTCGGTGCTGAACTTCCGGCAGATCCGGGACCGCCGGGTGGTGACCCTGGACGGCAGCCTGCTGCACATCAATCCCTTCATGAAGCCCCACCCCACGCCCTTCACCATGATCCGGCCGGGAGCGGAGATGGTGCCGGGGGAGGAGCGGGAATGGATCGTGGCGGGGAGCACCTGCATGGAGGCGGACCGGTTTCTGCCCCGGGGGATGAACCGGCGGCCCGGGCGGGACAGCCGGTTCCTGTTCCACTGCTGCGGCGCGTACATGGCGACGCACAACTCGAACTTTATCAACGCCGCGCCGGTCATCTACCTGAAGCGGGAAGGGGAATACATCCTCCTGCGGGACAGGCGGCCGGAGGACATGGCGGAGCGGTAGCGCGAAAGGAAGCCCTATGATCGAGTTCAACGTGCCTCCCTACACGGGGAGGGAAATGGAATACATGGCCCAGGCGGTGGCCTCCCACGCGATCTGCGGGGACGGGGCCTTCACGAAAAAATGCAACGCCTGGATCGAGGAGCGCTTCGGCACCCGGAAGGCGCTGCTGACCACCAGCGGCACCACGGCGCTGGACATGGCGGCGCTGCTGAGCGGGATCGAGCCCGGGGATGAGGTGATTCTGCCCTCCTATACCTTCTCCTCAACGGCCACGGCCTTCGTGCTGGCCGGGGCGAAGCTGGTGTTCACGGACATCCGGCCGGACACCATGAACATCGACGAGCGGAAGATCGGGGACGCCGTGACGGACCGGACCCGGGTCATCGTGCCGGTGCACTACGCCGGGGTTGCCTGCGAGATGGACGCCATCCTGAAGGTGGCGGAGAAGCACGGCCTCCGGGTGGTTGAGGACGCGGCCCAGGGGGTCATGGCCACGTATCACGGAAAGGCCCTGGGCACCATCGGGGACTTCGGGTGCTACTCCTTCCACGAGACGAAGAACTACTCCATGGGGGAGGGCGGCGCCCTGCTGATCCGGGACGGGGAGCATATCGAGCGGGCGGAGATCCTGCGGGAGAAGGGCACGAACCGCTCCAAGTTCTTCCGGGGACAGGTGGACAAATACACCTGGGTCGACTTCGGGGACAGCTATCTGCCCTCGGAGCTGAACGCGGCCTACCTCTGGGCCCAGCTGGAGCAGGCGGAGGAGATGCTGGCGCGGCGGATGGCGGCCTGGAGGCGGTACGACGAGGCGCTGCGCCCCCTGGCGGAGGAAGGGCTCTTCGGCGTTCCGGTGATCCCGGAGGGATGCGGCCACAACGCGCATATGTACTATCTGAAATGCGCGGATCTGGCGGAGCGGACGGAGTTCATCGGCTTCATGAAGGCCCGGGGCATCCAGTGCGTGTTCCACTACGTGCCGCTGCACTCCGCCCCGGCGGGGCTGAAGTACGGCCGGTTCCACGGGGAGGATGAGTATACCACCCGGGAGAGCGAGCGGCTGGTGCGGCTGCCCCTGTTCGACAGCATCCGGGAGGAACAGCAGGAGCAGGTTATCGGCGCGGTGAAGGCCTTCTTCACCGCCCGGAGATGAGAGACCGCCCCCGGGGGCGGGCCCCCGGAGCGGGGCGGAAGGCCGGGGCCGGTTTTCAGGCGGGGCCGGTTTTCCGGCGGAGCCATTTTCCCGGCAAAGCCGGCTTTCCGGCATAGCCAGTTTTTCAGGAGAGCGGAAAATGAAAGTCAGTTGTGTCATTCCCTGCTACCGCAGCGAGCATACCCTGGGGCCTGTGGTGCGGGATATCGAGAAGGTCATGGCGGCGCATCCGGAGACCGATTACGAGATCATCCTCGTGAACGACAACCCGCCGGACGCCACCTGGGACCTGATCCGGAAGCTGAAGGAGGAGAACCCCCGAATCCACGGGGTCTGCTTCAGCCGGAACTTTGGCCAGCACGCGGCCCTGATGGCGGGATACCGCCAGGTGACGGGGGACATCGCCGTCTCCCTGGACGACGACGGCCAGAACCCGCCCTCGGAGATGTTCCGGCTGATCAACGCCATCGACGGGGAGCACGACATCGTCTACGCGGACTATCCCCGGAAGCGGCACACCCGGTTCCGGAATCTGGGGTCCCGGCTGACGAACCGGATGTTCTCCTGGATGCTGAACAAGCCCCGGGACCTGTATCTGGCCAGCTACTGGGCGGCGAAGCGCTTCGTCATCGACCAGATGATCCGGTGCGAGAGCCCCTTCCCCTTCGTGGACGGGCTGGCGCTGCAGGCCACGACACGGATCATCAACGTGACGGTGGACCACCTGCCCCGGGCGGAGGGGGAGAGCGGATACACGGTGTTCTCGCTGATCCGGCTGTGGACGAACGCCTTCACCTCCTTCTCCGTCAAGCCCCTGCGGATCGCCACCTTCGCCGGCTGCGGCAGCGCGCTGGCGGGGCTCATCGTCGGCCTCGTGCTGGTGATCCGGAAGCTGATCCTGAAGGAGCAGATCGACGCGGGCTGGACCAGCCTCATGGCCATGATGCTGCTGCTGTTCGGCGTGCTGATGATCATGATGGGCCTGGTCGGGGAATACGTGGGGCGCATCTTCATCACCATGAACCGCAGCCCCCAGTATGTGATCGAGTTTGATACGGCGAAGGAGGCCGGGAATGAATAAGCCGCTGCTGTATATCGTGATTCCCTGCTACAACGAGCAGGAGGTGCTGCCCCTGACGGCGCCGCTGTTCCGGGAGGAGCTGGCCCGGCTGGAGGAGGCCGGAAAGATCGCCCCGGACAGCCGGATCCTGTTTGTCAACGACGGCAGCCGGGACGGCACCTGGGAGATCATCCGGGAGCTGAGCGAAAAGGATACGCACTTTCAGGGCCTGTGCCTGAGCCGGAACCGGGGGCACCAGAACGCGCTGCTCTGCGGGCTCATGGAGAGCCGGGAGAAGTGCGACATCACCATCTCCATCGACTGCGACGGGCAGGACGACATCCGGGCCATGGACCAGATGGTGGACGAATACCTGGACGGGGCGGAGATCGTCTACGGCGTGCGCTCCAGCCGGGAGACGGACACCTTCTTCAAGCGGTTCACCGCCCAGAGCTTCTACAGGCTTCTGAACTGGATGGGCGCGGACACGGTTTACAACCACGCGGACTACCGGCTGGTGTCCGCCCGGGTGCTGAAGGAATTCGCCAACTTCCGGGAGGTCAATATCTTCCTGCGGGGCATGTTCCCCCTGGTGGGGTTCAAATCCACCAGCGTCTACTACGAGCGGAACGAGCGCATGGCGGGCAAGAGCCATTATCCCCTGAAGAAGATGCTGGGCCTGGCCTTTGACGGAATCACCAGCCTGAGTGTCAAGCCCATCCGGATCATCACCGGGCTGGGGGTGGCCATCTCCTTCGCGGCCTTCCTGCTGATCCTGTACGCCCTGATCGCCTGGATCGCCGGGCGGGCGGTGGCCGGATGGGCCAGCACGCTGATCGCCGTGGCGCTGCTGGGCGGGATCCAGCTGATCTCGCTGGGGGTGCTGGGCGAGTATATCGGGAAGATCTTCCTGGAGACGAAGCAGCGCCCGCGGTACATCGTCAGCGAAAGGACGGCCGGCGCGCCGGAGGCGGAGGAAAAATAAACCCTGCCGCCCGCAGGGCGGCAGGCAGAACATCGAAGGAACGGCGAACCGTTCGCCGAAGCGGACAACAGCAAATCCGCCGCCCGCAGGGCGGCGGGTGCGCCGGAGGCGAAAGAATGAAAGCACTGATTCTGAATTCCGGGCTGGGGCACCGGATGGGCGCCCTGACCAGCGACCAGCCCAAATGCATGACGGAGATCTCCGCCCGGGAGACCATCCTCTCCCGGCAGCTGCGGCTGCTGGAGGAGGCGGGCATCCGGGAGGCGGTCATCACCACGGGATATTTCGACGAGGTGCTGACGGAATACTGCCGGGGGCTGGGATCGGGGATCGATATCACCTTCGTGCGCAATCCCCGGTACGCGGAGACCAACTATATCTACTCCATCCACTGCGCCCGGGAGCTGCTGCGGGGGCAGGAGATCCTGCTCATGCACGGGGATCTGGTTTTTGAGCCCTCCGTGCTGGAGGACCTGATGGCCTCCCGGGACAGCCGGGTCAAGGTCAGCACCACGGCGCCCCTGCCGGAGAAGGACTTCAAGGCCGTGATCCGGGACGGCCGGGTCGAGAAGATCGGCGTCCCCTTCTTCGAGAACGCCGTCGAGTGCCAGGCGATGTATCACCTGATGCCGGAGGACTGGGACCGGTGGCTGGACAAGATCGGGAAGATGTGCGGGGCGGGGGAGACCTCCTGCTACGCGGAGGAGGCCCTGAACCGGCTGGGCGGCTGCGGAATCCGCCCCATGGACGCCGGGGACCGGCTCTGCGCGGAGATCGACACCCCGGAGGACCTGAAGGCGGTTTCGGCCCGGCTGGCGGAGATCGAAAACCGGACGGTGTATCTGTGCTTCTCCGCGGACCTTTTGCACAGCGGGCATATCGCCCTGCTGCGGCGGGCCCGGCGGCTGGGCCGGCTCATCGTCGGCGTGCTGAGCGACGAGGCGGTGGCGGGCTACAAGCGCTTTCCCCTGGTGCCCTGGCAGGAGCGGGCGGAGCTGATGCGGTCCCTGGGCATGGTGGACCGGGTTGTTGAACAGCGGACCCTGAGCTATCGGGAGAATCTGGAAAAATACCGGCCGGACTACGTGGTCCACGGGGACGACTGGACCTCCGGGGTGCAGGAGCCCATCCGCCGGGAGGTTATCGAGATCCTCGGGCGGCAGGGCGGAAAGCTGGTGGAGTTCCCCTACGCCCGGGAGGAAGCCTACGCGGATCTGGAGAAGCGGGCGCGGCTGGAGCTGGCGACGCCGGACTTCCGCCGGGGCCGGCTGAAGAAGCTGCTGGCCATGAAGGGACTGGTCACCGCCATGGAGGCCCACAGCGGGCTGACGGGGCTGCTGGTGGAGAACACGAAGGTGCCGGAGGACGGCGGATTCCGCCAGTTCGACGCCATGTGGATCTCCTCCCTGTGCGACTCCACCTCCCGGGGGAAGCCGGATATCGAGCTGGTGGACCTGAGCTCCCGCTTCCGCACCGTGGACGAGATCTGCGAGGTGACCACCAAGCCCATCATCTTCGACGGGGA
>CAMVDI010000108.1 GCA_947166205.1 uncultured Clostridia bacterium | reverse complement strand
CCCGGCCCTTACAGAATCATTTTCCGCGCGGGGTTTCCGAAGACCTTTCCCCCGTCCGGAACGTTGGATATGACAACGGCGCCCATGCCGACCATGGCATTCGCCCCGATCCTCAGCCGCTGCTTCACCACCGCGTTCATCCCCAGATAGGACGCTTCCCCGATGGTCACGATCCCCCCCAGCTTTACGCCGCAGGCGATGTGCACATGCGGGCCGATATCGTCCTCGTGTCCCACGCAGGTATGGGCGTCGATCATGATCCGGTCCGCCAGAACCGTGTCCCCCATGACGCCGCGCTCCACCAGCGTGTGGCATCCCAGATCCACCTGATCGCCGATCAGTGTCAGTCCGAAGGAGGGCATCTGCAGGGCGCGCCCGTCCAGCTCCACGGGATAGTAGGCGTCCGTCCCGATCACCGCGTGATCCCCGCACCGGAAGCCGTCCCCGATCCGGGCATGGCTGATCCGGCTGCCGAATCCGATGCGGGCGTCCTTCCCGATGACGACGTCATGATCGATCAGGCAGCCCGGCTCGATCCGCGTGCCGGGACCCAGGGTGACGTTTTCGCCCAGATAGTATCCCTCCGGCGTCAGCGTATACTTCCGTCCGGCTCCGGCGGTCTCCGCCTCCCGCTGCCGCTCCAGGATGAAGGCGGTATAGGCCGCCTGGGCGTCCCCGGAGAAAAGGAAGCGGTTCCGCTCCTGAATCTCCTCCGGGATCTCCATCCCTTCCTCGGCAAAAACCAGGCAGTTTTCATGTCCCCGCAGGTTCTCCGCGAGCTTCCGCATCTTCCGGGTAATAAAAAGCACGCTCCCGTCCTTCGGCTTTCCGATGAAGGAGGTGCCGACAATCTCAAAAAAACCGCGGCCGCCGGGCCGCTGAACCTGATATCGCATGGCGGTTCGTCCCTTCAAGGCTTTTCCAGTATTGTAATAAAACGGAGATGGAACGTCAAGGGAGGCGCGCAGGGGCGCGGCGCATAAGGGAAAGCCTGCTGCGCGCTCACCGTTTCCCCTGCAGAAGCGGTCTCGCGATATGCGCGTTGAAGAATTCAATCAGGGGTCCCATAAAAAACGCCGTGATGATGGTTCCGACGCCCACGAATTCCGGCACTTTGCTCCAGGATCCGCCGCCGATCAGGAAAACAGCGATGCCCGACACGACGCACACGATATCCGTCGCGATCCGGATATACTGAAACCTGCCCCATTTCCATTTGCCGGCCATCGTAATGGCGACGGAGTCATAGGTTGAAACGCCCAGATCTGCCGTCATGTACAGGGCGCTGCCGATGCAGATCACGACAATCCCGATCACGAGAAACAGGATCCGCAGTCCGAGGCCGGGCTCCGGAATCCACCCCTGAAGCGTTTCCAGCGTGAACTGGGTGATGTACCCCAGCAGAAACAGGTTGATAAATGTGGCGATGCCTATGTTGTGCCGGTTGAAAACAAGGCTGAAAACCAGCAGCACTCCGTTGACAATCACATACAGCGTCCCGAAGGGAATCGGAATCAGCTGGTCCAGTCCGCTCATCAGGCTTTGAAACGGATCCACGCCAAAGGCCGCCATCTTGAAGAAGCCGACAGCCACGGCGCAGACAATCACGCCGCACAAGGACATTCCGATCCTGCGTGCAAGGGTTTTATCCAGGTTCATTCCTCTCCTCCTCACCGGTCGCAAAAAATGGTTCCCGGGCTCATAAGCCGCAGCAATTATACACAAACTTCCTGAAACTTGGAATACCGTATCCGGCCTAAAAAAACTCCGGGGCCGGAGGAAAACTGCCGGGGCCAGCGTAAAAAAACGGCTGATGTATGATATGTCCCGGAACCCCGGAAGAACAGCCCGTCCCGGAACCTGCGCAAAAAAACGCCCGGGGGCTTGCCAGCAAATTCATGCCTGTGATAGGATGCCCTGGATGGATCAGGGCTGATTCTCCGTTCATTTTGCCCCGCGGAGGGGAAACATTTTTGGCATAAGGGGAGGAAAACGTATGAACGCGTTTCTGAAACAGGTTCTGGAGACGGAAGTTCCCTACGGCACGGCCGCGGCCTGGTGGCTTGGACAGATGGGCCTGCTGATCAGGATGGGAAGCACCGTCCTCTGCGTGGATTATTTTGCCTCCGTCATCCCCGGGCGCCGGATCGCCCCGCCGGTTCCGGCGGAGGAAATGGAAGGCATCCATGCCTTTCTCGGAACCCATGACCATCTGGATCATATTGACCATGGCGCCTGGAAGATCTGGGCCGGGCGCTGTCCCGGCGCCAGGTTCGTTTTTCCTGAAATGCACAGGGCGTCCGTGCTGCGGGACGGGGTTCCCGAATCGTGCTGCCTCGGCCTGAACGACGGGCTCAGCTGTCAGGTCGGAGACGTGAAAATCAGCGCCGTCGCCGCCGCCCACGAATTCCTGGATCAGGATCCGAAAACCGGCCTGTATCCCTGCCTGCAGTACATTCTGGAGGGGAACGGCGTGCAGATCTATCACGCGGGGGATACCCTGCGCTATGAGGGCATGCTGCCGAAGCTGAAGTCCTTCGGCCCGATTGACGCGGCGCTGCTGCCCATCAACGGCCGGGACGCGGCGCGGTACAGCCGGAACTGTATCGGAAACATGACCTTCCAGGAAGCCGCCGACCTGGCCGGCGAGCTGGCGCTGAAGGCCGTCATCCCGGGCCACTGGGATATGTTCGCGGACAATCCGGGGGACCCGGACGCCTTTGCGGACTATGTCAGCGTCAAGTACCCCGGACAGATCCGCGTGATCAGACCGGCGTATCTGGAGCCCATCATGCTGTAACAGGGGAACGTCCCCCTGTGTTTCTGTGTCCCGCCCCTGCTGCTCTTTTACCTCAAGGCCACCGTCTCGCCTTCCAGCAGCTCGATCGGATAGATGAAAGGCTTCCTGGTGGCCTTTTCCGGATGCTCGATCAGATCCGTCAGCCGTTCCGCCGCGATCTTCCCCATGGTCTCGGTATTCTGCCGGATCGTCGTCAGCCTCGGGGCCAGGGTCTGGGTCAGCGGAATCCCGTCGTAACCGGCGAAGGAAATATCCTCCGGAATCCGCAGGCCAAGATCCCGGGCCGCTTCCTGGGCGCCGAAATAAGCCATGTCGTCCGGCAGCAGGATGCACGTCGGCGGATCCGGCAGCTTCAGCAGTCCGTGCACCAGCTCCCGGGTCCGGGCAATATGGTGGTATCTTCCTTCACAAAGATACTCCTCCGGCAGCTCCAGGCCGTGGTATTCCATCGTGTTCCGGAACTGGCTGATCCGGGTCCGGGTCACCAGGGAGTTGTTGTGCCCGTGGACGAAGGCAATCCGCCGGTGCCCCCTGGAAATCGCGTACTCCACCAGCTTCCGGACGCCGGTCTCATTGTCCGACAGAACCGCGGGAATTCCCCTGAAGATATGGTCCACCGTCACGCAGGGAATCCCGCTGTCCATCAGCTCCCGGACCGTCGGGTGGGCAAAGTCCGTCACCACCAGGCAGATGCCGTCCAGCCCCTGCCGGCGGCAGTGTTCCGCCAGGGATTCGCGGTTTTCCGCCGGTTCCCCGGACCCGTTCAGCGGATGGCAGACAAATGTCACGTCATATCCCCGCTCTTTGGCCCTTTGCATAAAGGCGTTCAGAATCAGCACGAAGAAAGGGTGCGAAAGCCCCCCGTAGCTCTCCTCCTGGTACAGGATGCCCAGATTGTGCCGGATCGCCGTATTCTCGCTCATGCGTCGTGGTCTCCTTTCCGGATCATGTCCGCCAGCGTTCTGTAAAGCCTTTCCGGCTCGATGGGTTTGGTCAGATGCGCGTTCATTCCGGCCTTCAGGGAGCGTTCCACGTCCTCATCAAAGACGTTCGCCGTCATCGCGATGATGGGAACCGCCGCCGCGTCCGGCCGGTCCAGCTTCCGGATCGTCTCCGCGGCCGTCAGGCCGTCCATCACCGGCATCCGGACATCCATCAGGACCGCGTCGTAGTATCCGGCCGGCTTGTCCGAGAACATCCGCACCGCGGCTTCCCCGTTCTCCGCCCATTCCGCCTCGATGCCTTCCAGCTCCAGCAGATCCTGCAGGATTTCCGCGTTCTGCTCCACATCCTCCGCCATCAGGATTCTCCGGCCCGCCAGGACGCTCTCCGTTTCCTGGGCCTCCATCGGCTCCGGCTCCGCCTCTTCCTTCCGGTCCGACCGGCCCAGCGAAACCGTGACAATAAACTCGGATCCAACGCCCTTCTCGCTTTCGATCCGGATGTTTCCGTTCATCATCTCCACAAAATGCCGGGTGATCGCCATGCCCAGCCCGCTCCCGCCGTACCGGTTGGTGGTCGTGGCGTCTTCCTGGGAAAAAGCCTCAAAGATCTTCGGGATAAATTCCGGATCCATGCCGATCCCGGTATCCTTCATCCGGAAGCGCAGCGTGCACCGGTCTTCTTCGATTTCCGTTTCCTCCACCGTCAGCCTCACCTTTCCCGGCGCCTCGGTGAACTTGACCGAGTTGCCGAGGATGTTGATCAGCACCTGCTTCAGCTTCATTTCATCGCCGACGTAATAGTCCCGGATCGGCCCCACGGGGACGCATTCATACTGCAGCCCCTTGTCCGCGCACTGGCCGCTGATCATGATGTTGATCGGCTCCAGGAATTCCCGGAAGGAAAACTCCTCGTTCTTCAGCACAACCCGCCCGGATTCGATCCGGCTCATGTCCAGGATGTCGTTGATCAGGCCCAGCAGGTGTCTGGCGCTGGTCCCGATCTTCTGCAGCTGGTCCCGGGTCTGGGGCTGAAGCTCCGGATTCCGCAGCGCGATATTGTCCAGCCCGATAATCGCGTTCAGCGGGGTCCGGATCTCGTGGCTCATGTTGGAAAGGAAGCTGGTTTTCGCCCTGCTGGCGTCCTCCGCCATGGCCTTCTCGATCTCCGTCTTTCTTTCCCGCTTCTGGGTGTACCTGTAGATGTCGAAGAGAATCACCAGCGCGCTGACGATCAGGGCGATCTGGATCATGTTGCTGACGCCCAGCGTGTGGTCCACCCGCTTCATGCCCGTCTGCATCGTCCTGTAGACCTTCCGTTCGTTTCCGGAACCCGATTCCCGGCCCGGAGCCGTCTGGCCCGAGAAGGCGTCCTGCACATCCGACACGGTCTTTTCCAGCACCGCGTCCGTCGTCTGGTTCATCCAGACGCTGGAGGTGAAGACGATCAGCCCCAGCAGCACGATCCAGGCCACCGTGGACCGTCCCAGCCGCTTGTTCGCGTCCTTTTTCAGGATGATCCGGAACACGATGAAGCCCAGGATGCCCCAGGCCGCCAGGATCAGGTAGGATTCCGTGGACAGGGTCTTGATGCTGATGATGTTCGGGATCAGGAATTCCAGCGCAAACAGCAGGGACACGGCCATGCCGGTCAGCCCCGTGAAAATGAACAGCCGCTTCTTCTCCGCCCGGGCTTCCTTCCACGCCGAGGCGGAAGCGAAGGCGTAGGCGATGGTAGCGCCGACGGTGGTCACGTCCACGATCCAGCTGATGGCCGTCCGGCCGAAGAAGGGAAGCAGAACCGAAACGAACAGGATGCAGAGGATGGCCTTCCGCGGCACACGGTTTCCGTCAAGCTCGCCGATTTTCCCGGGCAGCAGCCTGTCCTCCGCCAGAGAGGTCAGAAGCCGGCTCAGGGCGATATAGTTGCCGATCAGCCCGGTAAAGATCCCGCAGAGGGCGGCGATCCCAAGGATCAGGCTCCCGGCATTCCCCAGCGCGGCGTGCGCCGCGAAGAAAGTGGGCTGCGCCGCCAGTCCGGTCTTCTCCCCCAGGCGCGCGGTATACTCCGTCCAGTTTCCGTCGCCCTCCGGCAGCGCCGTGACCGCCAGCAGGTTCAGAAGCGCGTAGGCCGCCCCGGCCGCGATCAGCGCCGCCGCCATGATCCGGAAGCTGCGCTTCAGGCTGAACCGGGCCTCACCCGCCGAATGGGAGATGGATTCAAACCCCACGTAGGCCCAGGGCGCCAGCGCGAACACGGTGAAGGTTCCGCCCGCCGCGCTGTGGTCCGGGGAGAAGGCCGGGCTGAAAGACGTCTCGGCCTTCGTCCGGAAAGCGGCCGCGGCAAAGCAGACCACGATGCCCGCGAACAGAAGAACCGCCATCCCGATCTGGGTTTTCTCCGCCGCCCCCCGCCGCATGCACACCAGCGCGGCCAGCACCAGGGAACCGCACGCCAGCAGGATCTCCCCCAGGTACACATGGAAGTCTGCGATCCAGTAATCGAAGCCGAACTGGAAGGCCGACCCCAGCAGCGTACGGGCGATCAGCGGAAGCGCCGTCGCGTTGGCCCAGATGATCGCGATGTAGGTCAGAATCAGAAACCACGCGCTCAGAAACCCGTGGTCATAGCCAAAGCTCTTCTTTGTGTAGGTGTAGGTGCCGCCGGCGTCCGGAAAGCGGTTCATCAGATAATGATAGTTCGCCGCGATGATCAGGATCACCAGCGCGCCCAGC
>CAMVDI010000107.1 GCA_947166205.1 uncultured Clostridia bacterium | reverse complement strand
TTACCGACCGGGATACCGTGAACCGGGTGGAGCGGATGAAGGTGACCACCTGTCTCAATCCGCTGCATACCGCCCTGGCCGTTTTCGGCTGCCTGCTGGGCTATACCCGGATCAGCGATGAAATGAAGGATCCGGATCTGGTCCGCCTGATCCGGACCATCGGATACACGGAGGGTCTCCCGGTGGTGACGGATCCCGGCGTCATCAGCCCGAAAGCGTTTATCGATACCGTCGTGAACACGCGGCTGCCCAATCCCTTCATGCCGGATACACCTCAGCGCATCGCCTGCGACACGAGCCAGAAGGTTCCGATCCGGTTCGGGGAAACCGTGAAAAGCTATCTGGCGGATCCCGGCAGGGATCCCGGTTCCCTGACCGCCATTCCCCTGGCCATCGCCGGATGGATGCGGTATCTGCTGGCCGTGGACGATGAGGGGAACGCCTTTGAGCTCAGCCCGGATCCGCTGCTTCCCCGGCTTACGGAGGCCCTTTCCGGCATCCGGCTGGGAGATCCCGCCTCCGCGGAAGGAAAGCTGGACCCGCTCCTGGCCGATCCGGCGCTCTTCGCCGTGGATCTGACCGCCACGCCGCTGGCCGCCAAAGTCCGGGCGGATTTCGCCGCCATGCTGGAGGGCCCCGGCGCCGTCCGGAAGACGCTCCGCGCTGTTCTCGGATAAATCCCGCCCGCAGGGGCGGGCCGTGGAATCACAAACGCCCCGTTCCCTCCCCGCCGGAAAGGCGGGGAAGGAGCGGGGCGTTTCCTGTATGCCGCGCACAGAAAAAGCGGAGCCCTTTGCGTCCCGGCAAAGGGCTCCGCTTTTTTATGCGCGCAGCGTCCGCCTTGAAGAAACGCGGCCGCGGGCCTCACAGGCGGCTTTCGGCGTCCTTCCGGGACAGCCCCACACGCCTCCAGCGCATTCCGAAGGTCCGCGTCCGCTGCTTCACGGGCAGCTGCAGCCTCTCCCGCACGCTCCGCAGGCAGCGGAAATAGCAGGGGAAGAGGAAAACGTCCGCCATGATCCACGCGGCAGGGTTCGCCAGGCACGCGCCGGCAAATCCGGTCACGGGCACCAGGAACAGGGCCACCGCGGCCCGGGCCGCCATCTCGAAGGCGCCCGCCCCCATGGCCACCCGGGTGTATCCCATGCCCTGGATGGACAGTCGCACGATGTTCACAAACAGCAGCGGAATATAGAAGACCGCGTTTGTTTTCAGATACCGGAAGGCCATCTCCAGCACCTCCGGCTCCGTTCCGGGATCCACAAACAGGCTCAGGATCTGCCGGCCTGCCGCCAGGATCAGCAGCATTGCGCCGACGCAGTACGCCGTGCCGACGGCGGAGCTGGCCTTCAGCCCCTCGCTGATCCGTTCGATTTTGCCCGCCCCCAGGTTCTGTCCCGCGAAGGTGGCCATGGTGGTGGACAGGGCGTCAAACACGCAGCAGAAGAACATGCTGACTTTCGCCCCCGCGGCGACGGAAGCCACCGCGGTCACGCCCAGCCCGTTGACGCTCCACTGCACCAGCACGCTGCCGATGGCGGTGATGGAGAACTGGAGTCCCATGGGCACCCCCGTGAAAAACAGCTTTCTCATCAGCCGCGGATCCGGTTTCCATTCGTCCCGGCTCATCCGCAGGATGGGGAACTGCTTCACCATCACGATGATGCATCCCAGCCCGCTGACCAGCTGGCTGATCAGCGTCGCGGCGGCGGCGCCGGCCACGCCCATTCCCGCGTACAGGATCAGCACCAGATCCAGCACCACGTTGATCAGCGACGCGATGATCAGGAAGATCACCGGGGTTTTGCTGTCCCCCAGGGAGCGCAGAATGCCGCTGGCCATATTGTACAGGATCGTGACGGGAATACCCAGGAAGATGATCCGGATATAGGAGACGGATTCCGCGATGATCTCCTCCGGCGTGTTCATCATCCGCAGCATCTGGGGGCAGAAAATCCCCGTCACAAGCGCCATGACCACGCTGACCAGGGTGCTCAGATAGACGGAGGCGCTGACGCACTTGCGCACCTGATGCTCATCCCGGGCGCCGAAGGCCTGCGCGATGGGGACGGCAAAGCCGGCGCAGGATCCCTGGCAGAATCCGAGAATCAGAAAGTTCAGCGATCCGGTCCCGCCCACCGCGGCCAGGCTGGAGGCCCCCAGGTACTTGCCGACGATGGCGGTGTCCACAAAGCTGTAAAACTGCTGAAACAGGAATCCGAACAGCAGCGGCGCCGCAAAGCTCAGAATCAGTTTCATCGGGGATCCGACCGTCAGATCCCGGGTACGGTTCTTCTGGGTCATCTTATGTCAACCTGATGTCTTTGGATGTATTTGTCCCGCCGGGAAAACGCTTTGGGGGGCATCTCGGAAGCAGGCAGTCCTCCGCCCCGCGGACCGGACTGCGGGGCTGTTTTACCATATTTGCCCGCATTCCGCAAGCGATCTCTTTCGGCCTGATTCCGGCCGTTTTGGCCATCTCCGGGGAACTTGTCCCCCGCCCCGCGCCCTTCGGTCCTCCGCCCTCCGGAGGCGCAAAAAAAGGAGGAGCTTCATCGGAAGCTCCTCCCGGAATATGCCGGTTCTGTCAGCGGATCAGGGTGATGTTCCGGAACAGGCTGACCAGCGTATTGGCCACGGTGGACATCGTCTTGATGAAGATGTCCAGCGCCACGCCGACCACGTCCTTCCGGGTGTCGCCCACGGTGTCGCCCATAACCGCGGCCTTGTGCGCCGCGGAGCCCTTGCCGTGGCCCTTCAGCGCGCCGGACTCGATGTACTTCTTGGCGTTGTCGAAGGCGCCGCCGGAGTTGCCCATGAAGATGGCCCTGGGAATCGCCACGATGGTGGCGCCGATCAGGATGCCGCCCACGAATTCAACGCCGAAGACGAAGCCGCCGATCACCGGGATGACCATGGCCAGCACGGAGGGCACCAGCATCTTGCGCAGCGCTTCCTTGGCGGCCAGCTCAATCATCCGGTTATAGTCCGGGGTTTTCTTCCCGGCCAGCACCTCGGGCGTCAGCTGCTTGTCGCCTTCGTCCGCCATCAGCTTCGCGGAGTCGATGGTGTTGTCCGTCAGCATGGCGGAGAAGTATTCCACCAGCGCGCCGCCGATAATGGCGCCCGCCACCACAACGAAGCTGGCGATGTTCAGGTCCGGGGTGCCATGGGAATAGGTACCCACGTAGGAAACGATCAGGCTCACGGTGGCAAACGCGGCGGATCCGATGGCAAATCCCTTGCCCACGGCCGCGGTGGTATTGCCCACGGCGTCCAGCTTGTCGGTGATGGTCCGCACGTCATGGGGCAGATGGCAGCTCTCCGCCAGGCCGCCCGCGTTGTCCGCGATGGGGCCGAAGGCGTCGATGGAGACCGTGGCGCCCACGAAGGCCAGCATGCCCAGCGCGGCCAGCGACACGCCGTAGATCCCGGCCAGCTTGCCGGAAACGAAGAGCGCCAGGCCGATCACCAGCACGGGCAGCAGCACGCTGCGGGAGCCCACGGCGTCGCCCTTGGTCACGACGAAGGCTTCCCCTTCCGGCGCCATCTCAGCCAGCTTCCGGGTGGGCTTGTAGTCCGTGGATGTGTAGTACTCGGTGATGGAGCCGATGGCCACGCCGCTGGCGATGCCCAGCACGGCGCACAGCCAGGGGCTGATCCATCCGGCCACCCATCCCAGTTCCTTCAGGGTGTCCGCTTCCAGTCCGCCGAAGATCTTCCAGGCGCCGCCCAGGCCCAGGATCAGGGTCAGCCCCGCGGAGATCCAGGTCGCCAGGTTCAGCTCCCGGGAGGGATTGTTGCTCATCTTTTTGAAGGCGGCGTACACCAGGCCCAGCAGGCAGCCCAGCAGGCCCAGGCCGGCCACGGCCACGGGGTATCTGGTCAGCGCGCCGAACACCGTGTCGCTCAGCCCGGAGTGCTGATGGAAAACGACCACGGCGATCATCAGGGACGCCGCCACGGTGGCCACGAAGCTTTCCAGCAGGTCGGAGCAGTTGCCGGCGATATCGTTGACATTGTCGCCGATAAAGTCCGCGATCACGTTGGGCACCCGGCTGTCATCCTCCGGCAGGTCGTTCCGGACCTTGGCCAGAATATCCGCGGAGATGTCCGCAGCCTTGGTGTAGTTTCCGCCGGCCACCCGGTTGAACATGGCGACCAGGGAGCATCCCAGGCTGTAGGTGGAAATATGCATGATCGTGGGGTTGATCCCCTCCAGGGTGGTGATCAGGCCGCCGCCCGTGCTGGAAGGATCCACGTTGCCGAAGATGATCAGAACGAGCACAAAGCCCAGCAGCCCGAAGGCCTGAACGCTCAGGCCGGAGATGGAGCCGCCGCACAGCGCCACCTTCACGGTTTCACCGATAGACATGCTCTCCCGGGCCTTGTTGGCGGTCCGGACGTTGGCGTAGGTCGCGCTGCGCATGCCCAGCACGCAGACCGCGCTGCTCATCAGAGCGCCCATCACGAAGGTGATCCCGCTGGTCCGTTCAACGAACAGGCTCAGCACGATCGCGATGGCCGCCACCACGATGGCAATCGTCCGGTATTCCGTTTTCATGAAGGTGTTGGCGCCGCTGCGGATGATCCCGGCCATTTCCACCATTTCCGGCGTACCTTCCGGCATCTTCCTGATCCGGCTGTAGTTCCAGAAAACATAGGCGATGGTCGCGGCAATCACACACAGCGTGAGGATATACCACAGAGACATGTTTTATCCCTCCCCTTCCCCCTCGCGGAGAAGTATTTTTTTGTCGGTTTCCGGGATCAGACGGGGAATCCGAACAGAACTATTGTAGTCCGATTCCCTTCCTCCGTCAATGGATAAATCGGCTGATCCGCCCGATCCGCCGGCCCTTATTCCGCTTCGTCCCCGTCGCCCTCCACCAGCGTCAGGAAGTATTCGTAGGCCTTGTCCGCCTCCTCGTCCTCAACGGAGACATAGATATCGTTTCCTTCCCCGTCCTGCTGGGTTTTCAGAATGAAAACCTCCACGGATTCCGGGTCTTCCTCCTCGATCGGGTCGGATACCGCCAGATAATGGGCTCCGTCCAGGTCGAAGGCCGCCAGCAGCTCAAAGGTCTGGCTCTCCCCCGTCTCATCCACCATTTCGATCAGGTCGTCGTTCTCTTCCTCCGGGATTTCGTCCTTCCTGTCCATTGGATCCGCCATGTTTCATTCCTCCTTTTCCGGCGCGGGGGCCGCTCCCTCCCGCTCCTTCGCTCCCTGTTCGTCCAGCCACTGCTGCAGAATCAGCGCGGCCGCCACCTTGTCCACGTGGTTTTTCCGGTCCTCCCGGCGCATGCCGTCCCGGATCAGGGCCTCCTCCGCGGCGACGGTGGTCAGCCGCTCGTCCTGAAAATATATCTTCAGCCCCTGCTTCTCCAGCTGGGCGCAGAAGTCCCGGACCTTCCGGGCCTGAAAGCCCTCCGTGCCGTCCATGTTCAGGGGCAGTCCGGACAGCACCTCGTCCGTTCCGTACCGGTCGCACAGCGCTTTGATCCTCCGGCAGTCCGGGCCCCAGCCCACATGCCGGATCACCTCCGCCGGCGAAGCGATGAGCCGCTCCGGATCGGAAACGGCCACCCCGATCCGGGCGTCCCCCACATCCAGTCCGATAATTCGCTTGTTCATCTTCGTTTCATCTTCCGCCCCCGCCGCCGGCGGCTTCTCCCGCGGGCCCTCAGCCCCGGCCGCCCGCCACGGCGGTGTTTCCGCTTCGTTTCCCGCGGTTCAACAATTCGGGGAGGCCCTTCGGCCTCCCCGAAAAAGATCTGATTCCGGATTACGAACGGCCGTCCCTGCGGGGCGGACGCCGGCTTCCGCCATCCCTGCGGGCCGGCGCGGTGTTCTCGTAGACGATATCGTTCCGGACCAGGTTGATCCTGCCCTGGGCATCGATCTCGCTGACCTTGACTTCCAGCTCGTCCCCGATGTTGACCACGTCCTCCACCTTTTCAACCCGGTGGTTTTCCAGCTTGGAGATATGGATCATGCCGTCCTTGCCGGGAGCCAGCTCCACAAAGGCGCCGAAGTTCATGATGCGGACCACCTTGCCGGTGAACACATCGCCCACCTCGATGTCCTTCGCGATGCCTTCGATGATCTTCCTGGCCTTGGCCGCGGCTTCCGCGTCCGGCGTGGAGATGAAGACCCGTCCGTCGTCCTCGATGTCGATCTTGACGCCGGTCTCGGCGATGATCTTGTTGATCATCTTTCCGCCGGGCCCGATGACTTCGCGGATCTTGTCGGGATTGATCATGAAGTTGATGATCTTCGGGGCGTAGGGGCTCAGCTCTTCCCTGGGGGCGCCCAGGGTGTCCAGCATGATCTTCAGGATGTGCAGCCGTCCCTGCAGCGCCTGGGCCAGCGCCTGCTGCAGAATGGCGCGGTTGATGCCCGCGATCTTGATGTCCATCTGCAGCGCCGTGATGCCGTTCATGGATCCGGCCACCTTGAAGTCCATGTCGCCCAGGA
>CAMVDI010000106.1 GCA_947166205.1 uncultured Clostridia bacterium | reverse complement strand
AACACCGTGACCAGCTGGATGGCGTTGACCATCATCTCGATCAGGGGATGGAAGGTGACCCAGAGCTTGTTGATGCGCAGATGGCTTTCCATGAAAGCCCGGTTCTTCTCCTCAAAGCGCTCCTGCTCATAATCCTCCCGGGCGAAAGCCTTCACGACCCGCTGCCCGGCGATGTTCTCCTGGGCGGCGGTGTTCATCTCGCTGAGCTTTTCCCGCATGAACACGAAGCGGGGCCTCACATGCCTGGAAAACAGCTTGGTGATCACCAGCAGCAGGGGCGTGATGGCGATCAGCAGCAGGGTCAGCTTCCAGTTCACCGTCGCCAGATAAACCGTGGCGAACAGGAAGGTGCATACCGCGTCCACGATGCGGTAATCGATATAGGCCAGAAAATGCCGGCACCAGTCCAGATCGGCGCTCATGCGGGTCATCAGATCCCCGGTGCGGTTCCGGTCGAAGAAGGTCATGTCATTGTACTGCATCTTCTCGAACAGCCGTCTCCGAAGGTTGTAGACCACGCTCTGGGAGGAGGTTTCCAGAAAGATGACCATCAGATAGCGCAGGCCTTCCCGCCCCAGCTTGACCGCCAGCATGACGCCCAGAATCGGCAGCAGCGGGTCCGGGTTCTGGGCCACGATCACGTCGTCGACCAGTCTTTGGGTCAGGGAGGGGTTGACCAGCAGCAGAAGGCACGTGAACACGGAGATGCCGAGGGCGGCGAAGTACCGCCGCCGGAACCGGCCGTCCATATTCTCCAGGAGCCATCGAATCTGTCTTCTCATCAGGGGTTTCTCCTTCGTCCGGGGCTTTCCCCGGAGCCTGTACCATTCTATCGGGTTCGTCTCCGCCGTTCCAATCCGTTTTTGTTGACTTTTGCCCGTTTTTTGTTATAGTGGTTTCACCCCCCTGCCCGCGGGGCGGAGGCAGTCCGGCGGCGCGGTTCCCGCCGCCGGAAGGCAGGCCGCACGAAAAGCCCCCTTTTCCTGAGGGAAAGAGGGGCTTTTCGTATGCCCTTGTCAGGCGCTCCTCCACGGAGCGCGCCGTCTTGATTTCGTCCGTCCTTGTCAGGCGCTCTTCTCCGACGCGTAGAGTACCGCCAGCGCCACCGCGGTTTCTCCCGTCTTCGGATTGGTTCCGATCCTTCGGGCAAAGAAGTGGATCCGGGTGCCGTCCCCCATCTCCTTCTCGAAGAAACAGCTTTCCTCCTGCCCCTGCTGCAGCAGCAGGATGTGCTGCATGAAGGCGGGGCTGAAAGGATGATACTCCCGGCCCAGGGTCTGAAGATCCGTATGGAAGAAGCGCTGCATGAATTCCCGGTAGGACGGATTGGAGCGGGCGTAGCGGGCCATGCCGCCCTGCACTTCCATTATGCACATGGGCAGCGTGTCGAAGGCGTTCCGGAGGGATTCGCCCTGCTTCTGATCGACGATCATGTCCAGGGAGTACAGGTTGACCCGGCCGACGGACTCGAAGTACGCGGATGTGTCCGGATCCTCGTAGCCGATCTGCTCGCCCTTCCGGTATCTTTCCAGAAGCTGTTCGTAGGACAGGGGCTTGCAGAAGTAGTATCCCTGCAGCTTGGAGCAGCCGATTTCCTGGAGGAAACGGACCTGCTCCGCGGTTTCCACGCCTTCGCAGAGCGTATCCACGCCCAGGGAGGTCGCCATCCGCATCAGATCGGTCAGGATGATCTTTCCGTTCTTCCCCTCATCCAGCTTCCGGGTGAAGCTCATGTCGAATTTGATCAGATCGAAGGGGATGCTTTCCAGCACGTCCAGCGAGGAATATCCGCTTCCAAAGTCGTCCATCCAGACCTTGAAGCCCAGGGCCTGGAAGCGCTCGATCTGTCTGCGCATGAAGGCGAAGTTCCGCCCGATGACGCTCTCGGTGATTTCCACCGTGATCAGTCTGCGCGGAAGGCCCGCGCCGTCCACCCGCTTCCGGACCTCCTCCACGATATCGCAGGTCTCGAAATCGGATCGGGACAGGTTGATGGAATGGGGCACGGTGTCCTGGCCCATCTCCATCTGCCGCCGCAGCTTTTCCAGCACCTGCTCCAGCATATACAGATCCAGCCGGTAGATCAGGCCGGCCTGTTCCAGCAGCGGAATGAAGCTCTCCGGTGAAAGGAAGCCCTCCCTGGGATCGTTCCACCGGGCCAGGGCTTCCTCGTCGCAGACCTTCCCGCTGACCGACCGGACGATGGGCTGGTAATAGACCTGGATCCATCCCTCCGCCACGGCCCGGTCGATGTTCATGACCAGATACTGGCGGAGCCTGACCTCATCCCGAAGCTCCGTGCTGTAGTAGTGGTAAGCGGAGACGCTGGACTTCCGGATCGAGTCGCAGGCGGTCTTGGCCCGGTCATACGCCGTACTGGCCTGGGCGTCCTCCATCCTGGAGGAATAGATTCCCACCCGAACCGGCAGCGATTTCCCGCCGTTGATCTTTTCCGCCTCCGCGAACAGCTCCTTCAGCCGCGCTTCAATCCCGTCCTCCTTCGCTCCGGCCGCGAAACAGTCCGCGCTCACATGGCAGCAGTTCTGTTTTCCGAACATTCGCGCCAGCAGGTCGGCAAAGGCCTTGAGCAGCTTGTCCCCCTCGGCGAATCCGTATGTCCCGTTGAAGAACCGCATGCCGTAAAGATCCAGGTACAGCAGAACGCCGTGCCCGGCATTTGGCCCGCCCTTGGCCTTGGCCATGTCGCTGAGCTGGAAGAAGTGCGCCAGGTTGGGCAGGCCCGTCAGCCTGTCATACTGGGCCGCCCGGATGATGCTCTCCTCATGCAGCGCGTTGTTCAGCACCTGGCTGATCCCGCTTCTGCCGTCCTGCTCCTCCGAGTACGCTCCCTCGTCCATGTACCAGACATGCGCGGTCCGCATGCCGGCTTCCGTCCGCAGATGCTTCCCCCGGGCGTGGATGACCCGGTATCCCTTCTCTCCGGCGGTCCTGCTCCGGAAAACGATGTCCAGCTCCTCCGACCCTTCGGAGAAACGGAACCTGGCTCCGGACAGTCTTTCCCGGTCGTCGGGGTGAATGTCCCTGTACAGGTCGTTGTCCAGCACGGAGACTGCCTCTTCCCGGCCTGGGTATCCGAACAGCTCGCAGAATCCCTCCGAAACCGCCAGCACTTCCATCGTATGGTTCCCGAACCGGTATACGGCGGCGGGCAGGGGGCTTTCCTCCAGCGCGGAGCGCGCCTCCTCCGGAATCTCCTCCCGCCGGTTTTCCCGGAGGGGCCGCTGTTCCTTCATGAGGTTCCGGTAATACCTGGCCTTATCCTCAAACATCTTCGCGTCGGACCGGGCGATCAGGAGGGACGTATCCTCGTTTTCCGCCCGCATGGCGTATCCGCAGGACAGGCTGAATCCGCGCCGCGCGGCGCTTTCCAGGATCTCCGCCAGGGATTGCTCCACCCGGGTCTCGCCGCAGGCGAGGAACAGCAGGATGAACTCGTCGCCGCCGATCCGATACGCCCGGATGTCCTTGCCGCTGGCGCCGCTGAGGCAGGCTCCGATCTCTTTCAGCGCCTCATCCCCGGTACTGAAGCCTTCCCGGTCGTTCAGCTTTTTCAGGCCGTTCATATCCAGGGATGCGGCCGCGCTGATGCTTTTCCGCAGCGTCCTGCAGTCTTCAAACAGGGACTGCCGGTTCAGCAGCCCCGTCAGCGAGTCCCTTCGGACGTCATAGGAGCGGAGAAACAGATAGAAGAAAATGGAGCTGATCAGGATGGCGGAATGCAGCCGCACGCCGCCGTAGGCCGCGTCCAGAAGGGCGGCGGACAGGCACAGCAGCGCGCAGACCGTCAGGGAAACCCGGTCCGCGATTCTTTCCCGATCGCCGTACCGGCGGATCGCGATCCAGAGGATGGCCGCCAGATACCCCAGCGGCACGATGAAGGGCACGTATCCCAACGGTCCCCGGTAAAAGGCGTATTCCTCGTCAAAGCCAAAGGCGATGTCGGAGAAAAACGCCGTGGAGCAGATCAGCAGGTTGACCGCGGCGGGGATCCAGTACATCCAGTTTCTGCGCGCCGGTTTCAGCACAGCGAAAAGGAGCCCGCCCGCGGCCACGGACCGAAGCACGTATCCCGCCACGGACAGCAGCGTCCGCCAGAACCTGAGATCCGGATTCCTGCTGCAGATCGCCTCGAACAGATCCTCAAACACGAGCAGGAAGCTGCACACCAGCGTAAGCCAGAAAAAGTTCAGCTCCTTGTCCCGGACGGAGCGCTGGGTGCTCAGGCGAAGGGCAAACAGGATGACCAGAAACAGGGGGATAAAGTGTTTCCCAAGCAGTTCGTCCAAATGAAGAATCCTCCCCGCGAAAAGCGCGTTTCGGGTTCCGGCTTTCCGCCGCCCCGGGGCGGCGGAAAGCCTTTCAGGGTCTCTTTCCCGGTTTCAGTCAGGAGAAAAGGGGCCGCCCCGCAGCTTATTCCGCCATGACCCGGATCCAGAGATCCGGCTCCCGGGACTGCCAGTCCTCAGGCAGGTCCGCATAGGCTTCGTCCAGTTCATAGCCCGCCCGGGGCAGGTAGGCCGCGTTGCCCTCATACTCTCCGCCAGGGCCGGAAAGCCGCTCCAGCACGGCGGCGTTGGGGGAAGCGTAACCGACCTCCACAGAGATCGCCTCGCTGACCTCCTCGGTCATGATGTACTGGATGAACACGTTCGCCAGCTTCGGGTTTTTCGCGTTGGCGGGAATGACCATGGCGTCGACGGCGATGTTGGTGCCCTGTTTCGGGGCGCAGAAGGCCATGTTTTCGTTCTCGCTGAGGATGTAGGCCGCGTTGCCGCTGTAGTCGACGGAGATCCACTTCTGTCCCTCCACCATGGCGTCGATGCCTTCATCCGTCACGTAGGCGGGCTTCACCGCCGCGTGCATGGTCCGCAGCCACTCGTAGGCCGCCATGATCTCCGCCTCGTCCGTGGTGTTCGCGGAGTATCCGAGGGCTTTCTCCGCGACCATGAAGGCGTCCCGGGAGGAGTTGTACATATACACGTGGCCCGCGTAGTCGGGATTGTGCAGGGCGTCCCAGCCCTGGGCCTCCATCTCCTCCGGGGAGATCTTCCGGGTGTCGTAGATGATGCCCATGTTCTGCCAGAGGTAGGGAGCGGCATAGGTGTTGTCCGGATCGTAGTCCAGGCCCAGAACCGTGTCCGTCAGGGTGTCAAACCCGGTGACGATGGTCCTGTCCAGGGGCTGGAGCATCTTCTTGCTGATGAGCCGCTGGATCATGTAGTCGCTGGGCACCAGCACATCCCAGGAATCCCCCGTGCTCAGCTGCAGCCAGAGATCCTCGTTGGAGTCGAAGGTCTTGTAGTTGACCCGGACGTTGTAGAGCTTTTCAAAGTCCCGGACCACCTGCATGTCGATGTACTCTCCCCAGTTATATACATTCAACGTCTGACCCTCAAATTCCTTCGGGTCAAATCCCTCCGCGGATCCCATCAGGGGAAGCAGCGCCAGGGTCAGGATCATGCATACCGCAAGCAGCTTTTTCATGGTCAGAATTCCTCCTTTTTATTCTTTCTCTCCCGGAGAGCGGGAATCAGGTTTGCGACGATCAGAATCAGGGTCACCGCGGCGAAGATCAGCGCGGACAGCGCGTTGACGCTGGGGTTGAAGCGCTTCATGGAGTAGACGTACATGGAAATGTTCTGGACGTCGACGCCGGCGGTGAAGAAGGAGATGACAAAATCGTCGAAGGACATGCTGAAGGCGATCAGCGCGCCGGAAAGGATGGCGGGATAGATCTGGGGAAGGATCACCTTCGTCAGCGCCTGCCAGGGCGTCGCCCCCAGGTCCAGCGCCGCCTCCGCCACGTTGTCGTCCAGCTGGCGCAGCTTGGGCAGAACGGAGAGGATCACGTAGGGAATGCAGAAGGTGATATGGGCCAGGATCAGCGTGATGATGCTCCGCTGGATCCGCACGGAAAGGAAGAGCAGCATCAGGCCGATGGCGGTGACCAGATCCGGGTTCATGACCGGCAGATTGTTGATCTCCAGCGCCACGGTCCGGATCAGCGGGCGCGCCTTGGAGAGTCCGATGGCGGATACGGTGCCCACCGCGGTGGAGACCACGGTGGCGATCACGGCGACGATGACCGTGTACCGGATGCTCTCCAGCATCTCCCGGTTCTCAAACATGGCTTCGTACCACCGGAGGGAGAAGCCGGAGAAGGAGAGCATGGACTTGCTGTCATTGAAGGAGAAGACCACCACGTAGAGGATCGGCAGATAGATGAAC
Source organism: uncultured Clostridia bacterium (assembly GCA_947166205.1). Next base: position 232 of record CAMVDI010000106.1, on the reverse strand, counting down.
AGCAGCACCAGGATCAGGTATCCGGATGTGAAAAAATGCCAGCCTTTTTTTCTCGCTTCCATTTCTCATTCCTCCTCCGGGCTGCGGTCCAGCTTCTTGGTCAGATACATGGACGCGATGATGACGAGGGCCATGATCAGCGAAATGGCGCTGCCGAAGTTCCAGTCCCCGGCCACGAGGAAATAGGTTTCGATCAGGTTGCCGATCAGCACATAGTTTCCGCCGCCCAGCA
>CAMVDI010000105.1 GCA_947166205.1 uncultured Clostridia bacterium | reverse complement strand
CGTGATGGTCAGCCAGTACTATCATTCCATGCCGGATGAGAAGGAAGCCCTGGAGGCGCTGGAAAGGGTCGGACTGCGGGAGAGAGCCCGGCACCTGCCCAGCCAGCTTTCCGGCGGCGAACAGCAGCGCGTGTGCGTGGCGCGGGCGCTGATCAATCATCCAGAGCTGGTCCTGGCGGACGAACCCACCGGCAACCTGGATGAAGCGAATGAAAACATCGTTCTGGATCTGTTCGCCCAGCTGCACCGGGAGGGAACGACGCTGATCGTTGTCACCCACGACCCCGAGGTCGCCGAAGCCGCGCAGCGCACCATCGTGCTGGAGCACGGCAAGGTGGCCCGGGAGGTCATCAACGAAAACTTCGGAAAGTGACGGGATCCATATGAAAAAACAGCTGATTCCCGGCATGGTTATGCTGGCTTTTTCCCTGATCATCACCATCGGGAGCGTGACCTTCCTGGGCCCCTGCGTCCATGAGGACGGAACCGCCGGCGCCTGCCACTGGGCGGGCCGGGCGGTTCTGGGCCTGGGATGCCTGCTTGCGGCGGTTTCCCTGATCACGCTCCTGCCCGGACGCGCCCGCTTCGGCGCCTTTCTGAGCGGTCTGGCCGTCTGCGCCGCCGGTATGCTGACGCCGGGCACGCTGATCGATCTGTGTCGGATGAGCAGCATGCGCTGCCGGGCGGTCATGCAGCCGGCCATGATCCTTCTGTTTGCCGCCGCCGGAATCGCCTCGGCCGCCGGGGCGCTGTGCTGCCGGAAAGGACAGAAAGGAAACAGGTAAACCGGACATGAAAACATTTTCCTTATCCGTCAGAAACCTGATCCGGAAGCCGGGACGAACGGCGGCGCTGGCGCTGCTGACCGCTTTCCTGGCCTGCTCCGTTTTCGGCGGGTCCGTCATCGTGCTGTCCCTGCGCAGCGGGCTTCAAAGCCTGGAAGCCCGGCTGGGGGCGGATATCATTCTGGTGCCTTCGGAAGCCCAGAGCAAGGTCAGCTTCCAGAACATGTTTCTGCAGGGAACCACCGGCGCTTTCTATATGGACGCCTCCGTGGCGGAAAAGGCCATGGAGGTTCCCGGCGTTGAAAAGACCGCGCCCCAGACCTTCCTGGCCTCTCTGAAGGCGGACTGCTGTTCCGTCCGGATCCAGGTGATCGGATTTGACCCGGAAAGGGATTTCACCGTCCAGCCCTGGATCGGGCGGAGCCTGAACGATGATCCCGGCGAAATGGCCGTGGCCGTCGGATGCAAGGTGGAGGCGGAAGTGGGGGAGATTCTGCGGATCTTTGACCAGCGGTGCAAGGTGGCCGCGCGGCTGGAGCCCACGGGAACCGGTCTGGACACCGCGGTGTACTGCAGCATGCAGACCATGGACAAGCTGCTGGCGGCGGCGGAAGCCAAGGGGATCAGCCATAAAATTTCCAGCGGGGACGATTCCGTGATCTCGGCCGTCTACGTCAAGGTGAAGGACGGATACGACATCGACGCGGTCAATACCGCGCTGACCGGCCGCCTCCGGAAGGTGACCGCGGTCCGGACCCGGTCCATGATTACAGGCGTGTCCGACAGCCTGGCGGGCATCAGCAGAACGGTCACCGCCATGATCGGGGCGATCTGGGGGCTGGCGTTTGTCATCCTGCTGCTGGCCTTCGCCATGATTGTCCGGGAACGCGCGAGGGAATTCGCGGTTCTCCGGCTGGCCGGCGCCTCCAGAGGGATGCTGGGCCGGATCGCGCTGACGGAATCCGCCCTGTGCGGACTGACGGGCGGAGCAGCGGGGACGGCGCTGGCCGCCGTCGGCATCTTCTCCTTTTCCGCCCTGATCGAGAGCAGCCTGGGACTGCCATATCTGATGCCCGGCGCTTCCGCGATCCTGCCGCTGGCGGCCGGAACCATTCTGCTGTCCGCGGCGGTCTCCGCCCTGGCCGGCGCCTCGGCGGCATGGCGTCTGAGCAGGGTTGATCCGGGAACTGCGCTCAGGGAGGGAAACTGACATGATTCTCAGGGCAGACAATATCAGCAAATCATATTTCCGCAGAACGGGGGGCTCCAATTATTTTGCCGCTGTTTCCTCTGTCAGCCTGGAGATCCGCCCCGGAACCGTCACCGTGATGACGGGCAGAAGCGGCTCCGGAAAGACCACCCTGCTGCATATGCTGTCAGGCATCCTGAAGCCTTCGGAGGGGAAGGTATGGCTGGATGACAGGGACCTGTACGGGATGAAGGACGCGGAGCTTTCACGGCTGCGGAACGGCCGGATCGCCGTTGTGCCCCAGGCCAGAAGCGCGGTGGATACCCTGACGGTCATGGAGAATATTCTGCTCCCTGAAACGCTGTACGGGCGGACCGTCCCCGGGGAGGAAGCCGAGGGCTGGATGGACGCCTTCGGGATCGGCCATCTGGCGGAGTCGATGCCCGGGGAGCTCTCCGGCGGGGAGCTCCGGCGCGTGGCGATCACCCGGGCGCTGGTCCAGAATCCGGAGTTTCTTTTCGCGGACGAACCCACGGGGGATCTGGACGACGCAAACACGGAGACGGTCCTGTCGGCCCTGGCTGACTTTGCGCACCGGGAGAACAAAGCCGTCCTGATCGTGACCCATGAAAACGACGCGCTGGGCTATGCCGACCGGCATCTCCGGATGGAACAGGGCCGGATCACGGAAATGCCCCGGGGAGAATAAAGACCAGGAATAAAGAACAGGAATAAGGATCATCAGACGAAGAAAAGCCTGTTATTCCAGGCTTTATCAGGAAGACGAAAAGAAATCTTTTCAGGCAGCCGGATTTGTCAGGCTGCCGTTTTTGCTGTATGATGTCGGAATGAGCCGAAGGAAGCCTTCGCCGCACGCTCCGGGCCGGAATCCGTTTTCGCCCGCGGGGACGGAAGAAGACGCGGGTTCGGAACCGCCGGAGAGGCAATCCGGAGGCAGGAGGTGAGAAGGAATGCGGGCAGGCGGGGGATTTGACCGGACGATGCTGGGGGCGGTTTTTGCCCTGGCATGGCCGACCATGCTGGAGCAGCTGACCCAGACCGCGGTGCAGTATGTGGATACGGCCATGGTGGGCGCTCTCGGCACGGAAGCGACGGCGGCGGTGGGCGCGACCGGTACGGTGAACTGGATGATCGGCAGCGTCGTTTCAGCGGTCGGGGTCGGTTTTCTGGCCTTTATCGCCCGTCAGATCGGCGCCGGAAACCCGGAACGGGCGCGGAAGGCCAGCGCCCAGGCCTGCGGGATGACCCTGATCCTGGGCATGATGCTGACGGCGGTCACGACGCTGAGCGCCGGGCAGGTGCCGGTCTGGATGCAGGTGGATCCGGCCATCCGGGATCTGGCGGCTGGGTATTTCCGGATTCTCTATCTTCCGATGCTGTTCAGAACCGCCTCCATCCTGCTGGGAACCGTACTGCGTTCCGCGGGGGATACCCGTACCCCCATGCGGATCGGCCTGGTGGTGAACGCCATAAACATGATCCTGAATTTTCTGCTGATTTTCCCGGCCCGCACGGTATCCGTCCTGGGGGTGAATCTTCCCGTGCCCGGCGCGGGGCTGGGCGTCATGGGCGCCGCCTGGGCCAGCGCGGTTTCCTTTGTCTACGGCGGGGCGGCCATGTTCAGGGCTTTATGGAAACACCCCCTGATCTCCCCGAAGGGTCAGTCCTTCCGGCCGGAACTGGAGATCCTGAAGCCCTGCTTCCGGGTGGCGCTGCCGAACCTGGCCCAGCGCTTCGCGACGTCTTTCGGCTATGTGGTTTTCGCGTCCATGATCAACGGCCTGGGCGGGATTTCCACCGCGGCGCATACCGTCGCGAACACGGTGGAAAGCCTGTTCTATATCCCCGGATGGGGGATGCAGACGGCCGCGGCCACGCTGAGCGGAAACGCGTACGGAGCCAGGGATCACGAAAAGCTGAAAAGGCTGGGGAGCACGGTGCTGCCGCTGGAGGTGGGGCTGATGATCGTCTCCGGCGGGCTGCTGTTCCTCTTCGCGGAACCGCTGGTCCGGCTGTTCAGCCGGGATGAGAGCGTGATCCGCCTGGGAACCACCGTGCTGCGGATGGTGGCCGTATCCGAGCCCTTCTACGGCATTCCCATTGTGGTGGAAGGGCTGATGCAGGGCGTGGGGAAAACCATGGCGCCCTTCGTATACAATATCGTCGGCATGTGGGCTGTCCGGATCCTGGGAACATGGATCTGCACCCGTTTCCTGGGGCTGGGCCTGGTGGCGGCCTGGGGATGCATGATCGGGCACAACCTGCTGCTGTTTGTCTTCTTTATCTTTCACTACTTCACCGGACGCTGGGATCCGTTCCTGGACCGGGGAGCTGTCCGGGAATAATCCCGGAGGAAGGGAAAGACCGGTATCCTGCCTTCCGTCGGAGATCGACCCAAAGGGAGGCGGAGAACCGGCACCGGCTGCCTCAGATCTCGGAGCGGGCGCTGCCTGTGCTTTTGCGCACGACCAGGTCCGTGGCCACCTCGATTTTCAGGGGATGGGGGCTTTTCCTCTCGATCAGCTGAATGATCCGCAGGACGGCGGTCTCCCCGAAGAAGGCGGTGGAAACCTGCACCGTGGTCAGCGGAGGGCTGACATATTCGCAGGCGGGCAGATCGTCAAAGCCCACGACGGCCACATCCTCCGGAATGCGGTAGCCCTTCTCCCTCAAGGCCTGCATGGCGCCGATGGCGATCAGGTCGTTATCCGCGAAATAGCACCCGGCCGGCTTCTCCCCGCTCTCCAGCAGGGCCTTCATGTCGGCATAGGCGCCCTCCTGGGAGGGGGACAGCCGGTGAACCAGGGAGTGGGATGTGGACAGACCCGCGGCCCGGATGGCCTTGTAAAAGCCGTCCGCCCGCTGCTCAAAATTGCTGATGGCGTAGGAGGAACGCAGGTAGCCCGGCTGGGTCCTGCGTTTTTTGATCAGGTAGCTGGCGGCCATATAGGCGCCCTGGATGTTGTTGATCAGGATAAAGTTGTAGGCCGGGTTTTCAAAATAGGCGTCCAGAAAAACCAGGGGAATGCCGAGATCATCAAAAAGCTTCAGGGACCTTTCCTCCATCTCCGTCGCCAGAACGATCAGCCCGGCGTATCGGGCCGCGCGCAGGGCCCGGATCTGGTCCGCCATGTCGTCATCCTCGTACAGATAGCGGATCTGGCATTCATAGCCCTCCCGGCGGCAGGCGATGCTGACCCCGTCGGTCAGGGCGGCGAAGAAAGGCGTATCGCCCACCACGGCGCCGCTTTTTTTGTACACCGCGAAGCATACGGCGCCTTTCTTCTCGCTGTATCCCTTCCTTGAGAAGTCAAAGCCCAGGGCTTTGGCCGCCTCCATGACCCGCTGCCGGGTTTCCCGGCTGACGCCGGGCTTGTTGTTCAGCGCCAGGGAGACGGCGGACTCAGACAGCCCCAGCCGCGCCGCCAGCGCCTTGGCCGTGACGCTCATGTTTTTCACCTCGGTCAGATCCCGCGGGATGGGTTGGCTTCGGCCCGATTCCGCGGGATTGTTTTGTGTCAGGATCATCCTTCCGGACGGTTTCTTCCCGGTTCCATCCTACAGGATTGAGTGAATTTAGTCAATTATTACTCAATAATTTATTGAAATTGAGTTCGCGATGCCCTATGCTTGGATCAGCAACCTGATGGGAGGAACGACAATGAGCGCAAGGATCAAGCTGGGCTTCGCGCCCACCCGCCGGGCCATCTTCAGCGCCCCGGCCGCCGTGGAATACCGGAATCTGACGGCAAAGCGCCTCAGAGAGCTGGGGATCGACTTTGTGGACATCGACGACATCAACGGGGAAGGCCTGCTCTATGACGACGCGGGTCTGGAAAAGATCACGGAGAAATTCCGGCGGGAAAAGGTGGACGGCCTCTTCCTGCCGCACGCCAATTTCGGAACGGAGTACGAGTGCGCCCGGCTGGCCAAAGCCCTGAACGTGCCGGTGCTGCTGTGGGGCCCCCGGGACGAGCGGCCGGACGAAAACGGCATGCGCCTCCGGGACAGCCAGTGCGGCCTTTTCGCCACCGGCAAGGTGCTGCGGCGCTTTCGGGTGCCCTTTACCTACATGAACAACTGCAATCTGGAGGATCCGGAGTTTGAGCGGGGCCTGCGGGATTTCCTGGCGGTGTGCAACGTGGTGAAGGTCTTCCGCCGCACCCGGATTCTGCAGATCGGCCCCCGGCCCTTCGATTTCTGGTCCACCATGTGCAACGAGGGTGAGCTGCTGGAGAAGTTCAACATCCAGCTGGCCCCCATCCCGCTGCCCGAGCTCTACGCCGAGATGCGGAAATGGCGGGAGGAGAAGACAGAGGTTCAGAAGGTGGTGGCCTGGTGCAGGGAAAACATGACCTGCAGAATCGAGGACAATTATCTGGCCAGCGTGGCCGAGCTGAAGTGCGCTATGAAATCCCTGGCGGAAAAGTACGGCTGCAACGCCATTGCCATCCAGTGCTGGAACGCCCTGCAGGACGAGATTCATATCATGCCCTGCGCCGCCAACAGCCTGCTGAACGAAGAGGGGATCCCGGTGGTCTGCGAA
>CAMVDI010000104.1 GCA_947166205.1 uncultured Clostridia bacterium | reverse complement strand
CCACGCTGATATCGTGGGCGATGAACAGATAGGTCAGCCCCAGCCGGTTCTGCAGATCCTCCAGCATGTTGATGACCTGGGCCTGAATGGACACGTCCAGCGCGGAGACGGGCTCGTCGCAGACGATGAATTCCGGATCGGAAGCCAGGGCCCTGGCGATTCCGATGCGCTGCCGCTGTCCGCCGGAGAACTCATGGGCGTAGCGGGCGGCGTGCTCCGTGTTCAGCCCCACCAGGTTCATCAGCTCCCGGATCCGCTCCTCCCGTTCCTTCCGTCCCCTGCACAGGCCGTGGACGTCGATGGGCTCCGCCACGATGTCCGCCACGGTCATCCGCGGGTTCAGCGAGGAATAGGGATCCTGGAAAACCATCTGGGCCCTTCTGCGGAAGGCGTGCAGTTTCTCCCGGGTGTCAATCTTCTCCCCGTCGAACCAGATTTCGCCCCCGGTGGGCTTGTACAGCTGCAGCATGGTGCGCCCCACGGTGGTCTTTCCGCATCCGCTCTCCCCCACCAGACCCAGGGTTTCCCCCTTCCGGATGTCGAAGGACACATCGTCCACGGCCTTCAGCATCGCGGTTTTCAGGAATCCGGTGGAGACCGGGAAATACTGCCGGAGATGGCTGACCTGAACCAGGTACTCCGGATTCGGCGTAAATGCGCTCATTCATCCACCTCCTCGCCGGGGCGTTCCGGATAGCAGAGCCCCTCCCGGACGTTCATCCAGCAGGCGGACAGATGGTCATGTCCGACCCAGTATTCCTCGGGCTTCTCCTGCAGACAGATCTTCATCGCCTGCTCGCACCGGGGCGCGAAGGGGCATCCCGGAGGCATGTGCAGAAGGTCGATGGGCGTGCCGGGGATGGGGATCAGCGGCGTCTTTTCGTCGTCATTCATATCCGGGATGGACCGCATGAGTCCCCGGGTGTATTCATGCTTCGGGTGATAGAAGATGGCGTCGGCGGTGCCCCGCTCGCAGACCCGGCCCGCGTACATGACGATCACCTCGTCGCAGACGGAGGCGATGACGCCCATGTCATGGGTGATCATGATGATCGCCATGCCCAGCTCCTTCTGCAGCTCCAGCATCAGGTCCAGAATCTGGGCCTGGATGGTCACGTCCAGGGCGGTGGTGGGCTCGTCCGCGATCAGGATATCCGGTTCGCAGGCCAGGGCCATGGCGATCATGACCCGCTGGCGCATGCCGCCGGAAAGCTCATAGGCGTACTGATGCAGGCGCTTTTCCGGCTCGGAAATGCCCACCAGCTTCAGCATCTCCAACGCCCGTTTCCGGGCCTCGGCCTTGTTCCGGTCCGTATGCATCAGAATGGCTTCCATCAGCTGGTTTCCGATGGTGAAGGTGGGATTCAGGGAGGTCATGGGATCCTGGAAGATGATGCTGATCTTGTTCCCCCGGATTTTCCGCATCTCCTCGTCGCTCTTGCCCACCAGCTCCTCCCCGTGGAAGCGGATGGATCCGGAGACGATTCTCCCCGGGTGGGTCAGAATCTGAAGCACGGAGTAGGCGGTGACCGATTTTCCGGACCCGCTCTCCCCGACGATTCCGAGCACCTTTCCCTTTTCCAGGGAGAAGGAGAGACCGTTCACGGCCTTGACCTCGCCCGCGGGCGTGAAAAAGGAAGTATGCAGATCTTTGACTTCCAGCAGACTCATCCGGCCTTCTCCTCCTTTCAGTTCCGCAGTTTGGGATCGAACGCGTCCCGCAGGCCGTTCCCCAGCAGGTTAAAGCTCAGCACGATCAGGAAAATGGACAGGGCCGGAAAAACCAGCTGATACGGATAGGACCGCAGGCTGGTCCGGGCGTCCGAGGCCAGGGAGCCCAGGGAGGGCATGGGCACCGAAACGCCCAGCCCCAGGAAGCTGAGGAAGCTTTCCGTAAAGATCGCGCTGGGGATCTGCATGGCGGCTACGATGATGATCACCGAGACGCAGTTGGGAATCATGTGTTTGCGGATAATCCGCGCGGGGGACGCGCCGATGGCCTTGGAGGCCAGCACGTATTCCTGCTCCTTGATGGACAGGATCTGGCCCCGGACCTGGCGGGCCATGGAGACCCAGTACAGAAGGCCGAACACGATGAAGATGGAAACCATGCCCGCCCCCAGCCGGGAGATCAGCTCGCTCTTGGAGGAAGCCACCCAGTCCTTGATGGCCACGGACAGAAGGATCACGATCAGCACATCGGGCAGGGAGTAGATGATGTCCACGATGCGCATCATGATCATATCCACCCTGCCTCCGAAATACCCGGAGATGGATCCGTAGATGATCCCGATGACGATGACGATCAGCGCGGAGAAGATGCCGACCAGCAGCGAGATGCGGGTTCCGTAGATCACGCGGATCGCGTAATCCCGCCCCAGGTTGTCCGTGCCCATGATGTGGGGGAAAACGGACTGCCCCCTGTCAATCTTCATCTGTTCCTTGGCGGAATACTGGAAGGGCCCCAGGTTCTGGGCCGTCACGTCCTGCTTGGTATAGGTGTAGGGGTAGAAGGTGGGCACGATAAAGGCAATCAGCGCGATGACCACGATGACCCAGAAGGAGATCATGGCGATCCTGTTCTTCCGCAGCCGCCGCATGGCGTCCCGCATAAAGGAGACGGACTCCCGCATGGTTACCTGCTGCGCTTTCTCCTCGTCGGTCGCCCGGTCGAAAAGGTGCGGATCGATCTGCATGGACAGCGGGTTTTTGAATCCCTTCTTTTCAGACATACCGTTCACACTCGCTTTCATCAGGAGAGATCGATCCGGGGATCAACCACCTTGTACAGGATATCGCCGATAAAGTTCATCAGGATGATCATCGTGGCCAGGAAGATCGTCACGCCCATGATCATCATATAGTCCGTCCGGAGCATGCTGTTGGTGAACAGGCGTCCCAGCCCCGGCACGGAGAAAATGTTCTCCACCACCATGGAACCGGTCAGGATGTAGGCCATCATGGGGCCCGCGTAGGTGATGACCGGGGTCAGCGTGTTCTTCAGCGCGTGCTTGAAGATGATCTTGCTGTTCCGCACGCCCTTGGCCCGGGCGGTGCGGATATAGTCCTGCCCCAGCACGTCCAGCATGGAGGAGCGCTGCAGCCGGGTCACATAGGCCATGGGATACAGGCTCAGGGAGATGATCGGCAGCACCAGCCCCCCGGGCTGATTCCCCAGGGAGGGGAGCCAGCCCAGCTGCAGCGCGAAGATCAGCAGCAGAATGGTCGCCATGACGAAGGAGGGCATGGACACCAGCGCCGTGGTCAGCACCTGGATGATCTTGTCCGTAACCGTGTCCCGACGGAGCGCCGCCAGAGAGCCCAGAACGACGCCGAGAATCAGCGCCAGAATGCCCGCCGTAAAGCCGATCCGGGCGGAATAGGCAAAGCCGCCGGCGATCAGATCCATCACCGTATTCCCGATCCAGCCGGTGGAAAGCCCGAAATCCCCGTGCAGAATATTCCACAGATAGTTCCAGAACTGTACGACGACGGGCTTGTCGAACCCATACTTCGCTTCCAGCGCGGCGATCACCGCGTCGCTCTTGGCCTTCTCCGAGCTGAAAGGGCTGGCGGGGATCGCGTGCATGACGAAGAAGGTGATCGCGATCACCAGGAAAATCGTCAGCAGCGCCATCAGCAGCCTCTTCACCAGATATGACAGGAACTTCGCGTTCATAAGGCCCTCCGTCGTTGAATCTTTTGTGCTGATGAGTGATTATAGAAGGAGTTTTCGCCGTTCGTCAAGCAAAATACAATTTTAGTGCACGGCGGAGAGGGGCCTTTTTTCAGCCCCGGAAAGTCCCCCCTGCCGGGCGGGGCGGTCCGCGGAAGCTCCGGGAAAGGCGTTTTCAGCCCGGAAAGGGATTCTCCGGCCCCCGGCGGCGCTCCCCGCCCCGGGCGGCGACGCAGGACACTTCCCGGATGCCGTAGTATTCAAAGCACCGGAGGGCCTGGGGTCCGATCCGGTCCCCGCTTACCGCCACGGGAACCGCGGGCGGGCAGCTGACGCAGGGATCCGCCAGGATCCGTCCCAGGCTCTTCCCCGCGGGAATCCGCTCCGCCGGGACCATCAGGGCTTCCCCCGGGTCCATGGCCGGATTCGGCTCCGGCGGAGCGGGCCGGTCCTCCGGGAGCGCGGCCCGCCGGGGAACCGCCGTCACGGCCCGCTCCAGCCTTTCCAGCCCTTCCTCCCCCGTTTCCGGGGTCAGCATCATCACCAGAAAGTCCGGATCCGAGAACTCGCACTCGATCCCCGCCTGCCGCATCCGCTCGTGAAATTCGTCTCCCGTATATCCCCGGGGCCTGGTCCGCAGGGTGATCTTCAGCGGTTCATCCCCCTCCTGGGGGAAGCCCGCCTCCCGCAGCCGCACCTTCAGCGCCTCTGTCCGGGCCGCGAAGGCCGCCAGCCTTTCCCGGTACCCCTCCCCCAGCGCGCCGTTGCAGCGGTCCAGGCTCTGCAGGATCAGCCAGGAGGGGCTGGTGGAGGCAAAGAGGCTCATGGCCCGCTCCGCCTGCCGGGCGAAGAGGGGATCCGCCCGCCGGGAGATATGCAGGTAGGCGCCGCCGGTCAGCACCGGCAGCGTCTTGTGGGCCGAATCGCAGACCAGGTCCGCCCCCAGGCTCAGGGGATGCCCGTCCTCCGGCAGAAAGCGCAGATACGCTCCGTGGGCGTTGTCCGTCAGCAGGGGGACGCCCCTCCGCCGGCAGACCTGCGAGAGGCTCCGGATGTCCGCCCGGTTTCCCAGATAGTCCGGGCTGGTCAGATAGACCGCCGCCGGCGGGGCGGAAAGCTTCTCCATCTCCGCCTCCAGCTCCCGGGCGGAGGGGCGGCAGGTCAGCAGGCTTTCGCCCCGGAGCCAGACCGTCTTCAGCCCCAGCAGGGCCGCGCCGGAATGATAGCTGCTGTGGGCGTTCCGTCCCGCGAGGATCACCGGCGGAATTCCCTCCCCCTCCGCCCGCATCCGGGCCAGGGCCAGCATGGCCCGGACGCACAGCGAGGAGCCCTCCGCGGAGTAGACCGTCCGGCCCGCCCCGAACAGGGCGGCGGCGTTTTCCTCGCTTTCCAGCACGGCGCCGGAGGCGGGGTACAGCGGCGAAAGTCCGCGGATCTCCGTCACGTCCAGGCTCTCCGCCCCGCCCCGGCCCTTGTGGCCAGGCATATGCAGCCGCAGGAACGCCCCGTCCCGGTAGGCCCGGATCAGGTCGCAGATCGGTCCTTCGCCCATGCCCTCTCCTGTCCTTCCCTTCAGATTTCCTTCCGCCTCTCACGTCTCCGGGGGCAGCCGGTACTCCTGCGCCAGGGAGAGCTCGTTCTCCGGCGTGAAGTAGAATTCCATGTCTCCCTTTCCGCTGACGCGCTCCACGGAGAAAGTCAGTTCATACGTCCTTCCGGGCACCAGCTCCGCCGCCAGCGGGCAGCGGGAGAAAAGGTTGTCCGCGATCTCCGCCCCGGTGATCCGGCTTTCCGCCGCGGTCTCCCCCGTCTCCCCGTCCCGGAGCGTCACCAGGATTTCCGGATCGCTCCTCCGGTGGAAGCAGGCCGCGCAGAACCGCACGGCGGTCAGCTCCCTTTCCCGGGCGGTGAAAACCCCGGTCACCCGCTGGCCGGGATAGTATTTCACCGGAGTGTTCCGGGTGGTATCCGCGGTATTGGAAACCAGCAGGTTCCCGTACCCCGCCTCCTCCAGCTTCGCGGCGGCGGCGGGGTAGTCCGCCTTCCGGACCCAGACGGTTTCCGCCTGGGGCAGCCGGATATAGTGCTCCCCCATGTAGGCGTCAAAATCCGGAGCGTATTCCCGGAACACGTAGCCCCAGATGGATTCGTCCCCGTCGTAGAGCACGATCCGCGGCTCCTCCCGGATCGAGTCCATCAGCCGGCCGCCCCACATCTCGTAGAAATAGGGATAGCTGACGGCGCCGCTGGCTTCCTTCGGCACCAGTTCCAGGTCCATCACGTCCAGGCTGTTGACCGGGGCGTTGCAGGGGAAGATCACCTCCCCGGGCTCCGTCAGCAGGTCCAGGATCCGCTCCTCGCAGCGGAGGGTCCGGTCCAGCAGGATCTGAGGATAGAGCAGGTTATATCCCGCCCAGATTCCGAAATCCGCCAGCAGGAAGAGCCCCGCCCCGGCCGCCGCGGCCCGCGCCGCCCAGCCGGCCCGCAGCCTTCCCTTTCCCGGGGCGGCGTCCTTTTTCCCCAGGGGCAGGCGTTCCAGCGCCCAGCCCAGGCAAAGGCCCAGCCCGCCGGCCGCCTGGGCGTGGTAGGCCATGCCGTGGAAGCCGTCAACGCCCCGGAGGCCGCCGTAGACCGCCGCCAGGAAAAGCAGGATCCCCGCCGGAAGCACAAATCTTCCGTTAGAAAGGAATTCCGCAAAATCCGCATCCGCAAACGGGACACCTCCTGCGCCGAACATATTGGCAAAGTAGGTCCCTGCCGCACCAAGACTCTCCGCGCGGAACAGGACATAGGCTATCAGAAGGAAAAAGATCACATAAATATGAAAGAAGATCTTGCTGACAGCAAAGCCCTTCGTGGACGCAGCCTTCAGAGCCTTCTTCCCGAATCC